>NZ_JBSFTY010000013.1:0-117355 GCF_053591515.1 Streptomyces sp. NPDC003011 | reverse complement strand
GTACGCGGACGACCCTCCGCCTTGCGATGCACCGCACCAGACGCCGCGAGCCCCGCCCTCCGGGCGAACGACGCCACTTTCGAAACACGCCCTAGATCGCCAGGGACAGCAGCACCGGGGCCGCGCCCCGGTTCAGCCGGTCCGCGGCCTGGCGCAGGCGGTGGGCGTGCTCGACCGGCAGGGACAGGGCCAGGCAGCCGACCGAGGAGCCGGCGGTGATCGGGACGGCCGCGCACACCGTGCCGACCGCGTACTCCTGGAGGTCGAGGTGGGGCACGGTCGGCGGCTGGGACTCCAGGCGGGAGAGCAGCAGCTTGTCGCTGGTGATGGTGCGCGAGGTCAGGCGGGCCATCTTGTGACGGGAGAGGTGGTCACGCCGGCCGTTGTGGTCGAGCTGGCCGAGCAGGCTCTTGCCGATCGCGGTGGCGTGCGCGGAGTAGCGGAAGTCGACCCACTCGTTCACCGCGGGGGTCGCGGGTCCGGCGGCGTACTGGGTGACGTCGATCTCCCCGTCGACGTACCGGCTGATGTAGACGGCGGCGCCGACCGAGTCGCGCAGCCGGTCCAGGGTGCGCTGGAGCTTCTCGCGCAGGGCCTGCTCGCGGTCCTCGGCGGAGCCCAGGCGGGTCAGGGCGGCGCCGGTGACGTACGCCCCGTCGGCCACCTGCTCGACGTAACCCTCGCGGCGCAGCATCCGCAGGAGCGTGGTCAGGCGCTCCGGGCTGAGGCCGGTCAGGGTGGCGAGCCGGCTGTCGGTCACTCCGGCGGTGTGCCGCGCCACCGTCTCCAGGATGCGCAGCGCGTCCTGGGTCGAGTGGTACGGCGCGGTCGGCTCGTGCATCAGCGCCACGGTGTTTCCCCCTGCGCTCGCTCGGTCGCTCTACGGCTGGGCCGTGATCCGGACAGCGAATCCCTTCCACGATAACGGCCAAGAGGCATGGGGGGAGGGGTTGTTGCCGAGTTCGTCGGTGCTGTCCAGGTGCTGTCCACGCCCCCCAGCAGCAGCGAACGACAACGGCATATGCCACAGGCAGGTTCTGGGGCCGTTGCACACCGGCCCCGGGGCGGGCCCGCCCGCTCTGCCCGCCCCGGGGCCCCGGCCGCCACGGGCCTTCAGAGCACGGCGCTCAGGAACTGCCGGGTCCGCTCGTGATCGGGTTCGGTGAACATCTTCTGGGGCGGACCGGACTCGATCACCCGGCCCGCGTCGAACATGAGGACGTCGTCGGAGATGTCCCGGGCGAAGTTCATCTCGTGGGTGACGACGAGCATCGTGATGTCCGTCGTGTGCGCGATGTCGCGCAGGACGTCCAGCACCCCGGCCACCAGCTCGGGGTCGAGCGCGGAGGTGACCTCGTCGAGCAGCAGGACCTGGGGGCGCATGGCGAGGGCGCGGGCGATGGCGACGCGCTGCTGCTGGCCGCCGGACAGCTGGGTCGGGTACTTGTCCGCGTGCTCGGTCAGACCGACCAGTTCGAGCAGCCCGCGGGCCCGCTCCTCGGCCTCGTCCTTCGACATGCCGAGGACGTGCACCGGGGCCTCGGTGATGTTCCGCCTGACCTTCATGTTCGGGAAGAGGTTGAACTGCTGGAACACCATGCCGATGTTCTTGCGCACCTCACGCACGTGCTTCTCCCCGGCCGGCACGAGCCTGCCGTTGCGCTCCTCGTGGGTGAGGTACTCGCCGCCGACCCTGATGGTGCCCTCGTCGGGCTTGGCCAGGGTCATCAGCAGCCTCAGGATCGTCGTCTTGCCCGATCCGGAGGGACCGATCAGCGTGACGTGCTTTCCGGACGAGACGGTGAAGTCCAGGGAGTCCAGCACGGTGTTGGCACCGAAACGCTTGGTGACCTTGTCGAAGCGGATCAGCTCGCTGCCGTCCACCGCGGGGTTGCCGGTTTCTTTCGAGAGGCTGCTGTCAGCGGACAAGGCGACGCTCCAGGACTCGCAGAAGGACGGAGGTGGGGTACGAGATCACGATGAAGAGCACACCGACGACGGTGATCGGCTCCATGTAGTCGAAGGTGGTCGCGCCGATGCTGTTGGCCTCGAAGAGCATGTCGGCCACGGTGATGGCCGAGAGCATCGGCGTGTCCTTGAACATCGCGATCACGTAGTTGCCGAGGGCGGGAACCACCCGCCGGAAGGCCTGCGGCAGGATCACGGAGAGCCAGGTGCGCCCGCGCGGGAGACTCAGCGCGGTGGCCGCCTCCCACTGGCCCTTCGGCACCGCGTCGATGCCGGCGCGGTAGACCTCGGCGGTGTACGTCGAGTAGTGCAGCCCCAGGCCGATGACGCCGGTGGTCAGCGCCCCGAAGGCCAGCCCCCAGCTCGGCAGGACGAAGAAGAGGAAGAACAGCTGCACCAGCAGCGGCGTGTTGCGAACGAACTCGACGAGGGCACCGACCGGCCAGGTCACCCAGCGGGACGGTGAGCGCAGCGCCATCGCCCACACCAGACCGAGGGCGAAGGCCGCCAGTGAGCCGAGCAGCGTCGCCTGGACGGTGATCCACAGCCCGTCGAGGAGCTGCGGCATGATGTCGCCGACGTACTCCCATGACCAGGTGTTCATCAGTGGCCACCTCCGACGGCGGACGGCTGTGTGCTCCGCTCCGGGACGGGCGGCCGGCGCGAGAACCAGCCGCCGCCCTCCGGTGCCTGGCCGATCGACGCCTTGGCGCGGCGCTCCAGCACCCGCATGACCCGGGTGACGACGAACGCGATCACGAAGTACATCACCAGGATGATCCCGTAGACCTGGGCGCTCTCCCCGGTGGACAGCCGGGCCAGCTTGGCCTGGAAGGTGAGTTCGCCGATGGACAGCAGGGAGGCCAGCGCGGTGCCCTTGAGCAGCTCGATCAGCAGGTTGTTGAAGGGCGGCATCATCTCCGGCACCGCCTGCGGCAGGATCACCTTGCGCATCCGCTGCCAGGGCGTGAAGCTCAGCGCGATCGCCGCCTCGCGCTGCGCGGGTGCCACCGACTGGAGCGCGCCGCGCACCACCTCGGAGCCGTAGGCGCCGTAGGAGAGGCCGAGGGCGAGGGTGCCCGCCCACATGCCGGCGAGCTGCCAGCCGAGCAGGGGCAGCGCGAAGAACAGCCAGAACATCAGCACCAGCGCCGAGGTGCCGCGGAAGAACTCCACGTAGACACCGGACAGGAAGCGGACGATCCACAGGCGGGAGGTCCGTGCCACGCCGATGCCGAAGGCGACGACGGCCGCGAGGAGGGCGCTGTAGACCATCAGCTGGATGGTGATCCACGCGCCCTTGAAGAGGAGTTCCCACAGAGGTCCGGTCATTTGTCGCAGAGCTCCTCTGCGGTCAGATCCGTCATGAACTCCTCGGTGAACCCGAAGGGCCTGGCGATCCGCAGGAGTTCACCGCTCTGTTTCATCTTCCGCAGCTCACGGTTGAAGGCGTCCCGCAGTGCGGTCTCGCCCAGCCGGAAGCCGTAACCGCCGCCGTCCCGCTGCGGCTTGCCGTCGACCTCCGGAGTGAACGGATCGGTCATCCCCACCTTCGGGTGCGCGCCGGCCCTGAGGGCCTCGATCATGGTGAGGGCCGTTCCCGCGAAGCAGTCGATACGCCCGGCTTCGAGCGCCTCCAGGCCGGCGATCTGATCGCCGTACGTCTGGATGCTGTCCTCCTTCACGCCGTTGGCCACGGCGTAGTCGAACTCCGCGTAGCCGACGCCGGTTCCCATGCGCAGGCCCTGTTCGGCGACGTCCTGGTAGGACGTGATCCTGTCCGGGTTGCCCTTGGGGACGAGGAACCCGTCCTTCGACTCGTAGTCCGGGTCGGAGAAGAGGACCGCCTGGCAGCGGCTCCTGTTGATGAACATGCCCGCGACGATCACATCGAACTGGAAGGAGAGCAGCCCGGGGACGAGGGAGCCGAACTCGACCGGTACCGGCTCGAAGTCCTCGACGCCCAGCCGCTGGAAGATGGTCCGGGAGACGGCCGGCGCCTCACCGGTGAGGTTCCCCTGGGAGTCGATGGAGGCATAGGGCGGCTCGCTCGCTATGCCCATGCGCACGGTGCCCTTGCGGCGCAGGTCGTCCAGGAGGTGGCCGCCGTCGGTCGCCCCGGTGACGTCGACCCGCGCGCATCCGGTCGTCGCGCCGAACGCACCCGCCGTGCCCACCGCCGCCGCGCCGGCGAGCAGCGAGCGGCGGCGGAGCCCTCTTCGATTGCTTCCTGTCATGTACGCCTGTGGTGGAGCCATGGGCGCGCGCCTACCCACACCGATCACCGCCATGCGGGGTGTGAGGGGCGGTGGATGTGGAGGGCGTGTGGCGATATCGGGCGGTGACCACCTGCGCGTACCGGGGGAGGTGTTCTGCTGGAGGGAACCGGACCGCCACCGTCAGCACCTGTACAGGAGGCCGAATGGCCGACCGTCACATCGAAGTCTCCCTGCGCGAGCGCGGAGTCCACTGCACGGCGAAACTGCTCGACGAGCGCGCGCCGCGCACCTGCGCGGCGGTGTGGGACGCCCTTCCGCTGGGCGGCGACGTCTACCACGCGAAGTACGCACGCAACGAGATCTACGCCCTTCTCCCGCCGTTCGCCGAGGAGGAGCCCCCGCTGGAGAATCCGACGGTGACCCCCATTCCCGGAGACCTCTGCTACTTCTCCTTCGCGGGCACCGAACTGAGCACCAAGGCCTACGGCTACGGCACCGGCGTACGCCCCGGCACCACCGTCGTCGACCTCGCCCTCTTCTACGAACGCAACAACCTGCTGCTCAACGGGGACGTGGGCTGGGTCCCCGGCATCGTCTGGGGCCAGGTGACCGAGGGCCTCGACGCGATGGCCGAGGCCTGCAACGACCTGTGGCGGACCGGAGCGGCCGGGGAGACGCTCAGCTTCCGGCGGCTGTGACGCCCGACGCGTACAGCGTGTGAGCCGCGCGCAGGACGAGATCGTCGCGGTGGCGGGCGGCCACGAGCTGAAGACCCACGGGCAGCCCGTCGCCGTCCGTCCCCACCGGCACGGAGGCCGCCGGCTGCTGGGTCATGTTGAAGGGGTACGTGAACGGCGTCCAGCCCGTCCAGCGGCGGTGGCCGGAGCCCTTGGGGACCTCGGCGCCCGCCTCGAACGCGGTGATCGGCAGGGTCGGGGTGACCAGCAGGTCGTAGGAGTCGTGGAAGCGGCCCATCCGGCGGCCCAGCTCCATGCGGACGTCGACCGCGGCCAGGTAGTCGAGGGCGCTGTACCGGGCGCCCAGCTCGCAGATCTCCCGCAGCCCGGGGTCGAGCGACTCCCGCTGCCGCGGCCCGAGGGGCTGGGTCACCCGGGCGGCGCCGCTGAACCACAGGGTGTGGAAGGCGTCCACCGGGTCGGTGATGTCGGGGTCGGCCTCGGTGACGTACGCGCCGAGATCCGCCAGCCGCTCCACCGCACGCCGTACCGCGGAGGCGACCGCCGGCCGCACCGCCACCTGCCCGCCGAGGGACGGCGAGTAGGCGATCCTGAGCCCTCGCACCCCGCCGGACAGGCCCGCCGAGAAGGGGCCGGCGGCCGGCGCGAGCGCCGACCAGTCGCGGGAGTCGGGAACCCCGATGACGTCGAGGAGCAGGGCCGCGTCCGCCGCGTCCCGGGCCATCGGGCCCACGTGGGCCAGGGTGCCGAAGGCGCTCGCCGGGTGCAGCGGCACCCGGCCGTACGTCGGCTTCAGCGCGAAGATCCCGCAGAACGCGGCCGGGATCCGGACACTGCCGCCGCCGTCGGTGCCCAGCGCCAGCGGGCCCGCGCCGAGCGCCACGGCCGCCGCCGCGCCGCCGCTGGAGCCGCCCGCGGTGCGGGTGGGGTCGTGCGGATTGCGGGTCACGCCGGACAGCGGCGAGTCCGTGACCCCCTTCCAGCCGAACTCCGGGGTCGTGGTCTTGCCGAGGAAGACGGCGCCGTGCTCGCGCAGCCGGGCCACGGACGGGGCGTCCTCGTCCCACGGGCCCCGCTCCGAGATCGTCGTGGAGCCCTTGAGCGTCGGTGCGCCCCGCAGCAGCAGGATGTCCTTCACGGTGACCGGGACACCGTCCACCAGCCCCGCCGGTTCACCGCGCCGCCACCGGTCCTCGGACGCCCGCGCCCGCGCGAGGGCCTCCTCCGCGAAGAGGCGGACGAAGGCGTTCACCGCCGGCTGGATCGCCTCCGCGCGGTCCAGGGCCGCGCGGGTCGCCTCCACGGGGCTGAAGTCGCCCCTGCGGTAGCCGTCGACGAGTCGCAGTGCGGTGAGTTCGTTGAGCTCCGTCATCCGGCCCCTCCGTAGGACGTCAGTGTCCGGGTACGTACCCGCGCTTCTTGTCCACCACGTTCGGCAGCGGCCGGCCGGCCTCCCAGTGCTCGTACAACTCCACGAACTGGGCGGCCAGTTCGTCCCGCCAGCCGATCGTGTCGCCGCTCATGTGCGGGGACACGATCAGGTTCGGCACCCGCCACAGCCCACTGTCCGGTGCGAGGGGCTCGTGCGCGAAGACGTCCAGGGCCGCGCCCGCGATCCACCGCTTGGTCAGCGCCTCGACCAGCGCCTCCTCCACGACCAGCTGTCCCCGGCCGATGTTGATGAAGCGGGCGGAGGGCTGCATGATGCCGAAGCGCCGGGCGTCGAACATGCCGTGCGTCCGCTCCGTGAGCGGCGCCGCCGCGATCACCCAGTCCGCGCGGGCCATCAGCCGGTCCAGGTCGTCCGGGCCGTGGACGCCGGCGCGCGGGGTGCGGCCGACGAGCGCGGCGGTGACACCGAGCGCTGTGAGGGTGGCGACGATCGCCCGCCCGATGGGCCCGGACCCGACGACGCACGCGCGCGTGCCGGCCACCCGCTGCGACTCGCGGTGGAGCCAGGTCCGCTGCCGCTGCGACTCCCAGGTCCGCGGCAGGTCCTTGGCCATCGACAGGACCAGCGCGGCGACGTACTCGGCGATCGGCTGGTCGAAGACACCGCGCGCGTTCGTCACCACCGTGTCGCAGGCGGCGAGTTCGGGGCACATCAGATGGTCGACGCCGGCGCTCGCCGTGTGCACCCAGCGCGGCCGCGGGCCCTCGCCGGGCCAGGCCCGGCGCACCGCGTGCGAGGTGAAGTCCCACACCAGCAGCACGTCGGCGTGCGGCAGCCGCTCGGCGAGGGCCGACTCGTCCGTGTGCTCCACGCGGGCCCGGCCGGTGAGCCTGCCGAGGCGGGGGAGCGGATCGGCGTCCAGCACGAGGAGGGTGGGGGCGGACGGGGGACCGGAGGGGGGAGCGGTCATGCGCGAGCCGTTCGAGAAGCGGGTTTTCCGGGAGTGAGGGCCGTCCGACGTGGGCGGACACAAGAGGGTGACCGAGGCGTGACGCGGGCGTCACAAGGGCGGATTGACCACGCTCGCACCCGAACCTACCTTCGTCAACACGGGCATGTGCACGGTCCGTTGTCCCCTGGTCCCTCAGCGTGAGGCCGGTGTCTGTCATGGACGTCTCGTTTCTGGGGGGCCCACGCCCTCAGCGCGGTGTCGGGGTCGTCGCCCCGTTCGACTTCGCCCTCGACCGGGAACTGTGGCGCTGGGTGCCCGACGAGGTCTCCCTGCACCTGACCCGGACGCCGTACGTCCCGGTCGAGGTCAGCCTCGACCTGGCGCGCCTGGTCAGCGAGCACCAGACCCTGCACGACGCGGTGCGCACGCTGACCGCGATCGCGCCCGAGGTGGTGGCCTACGCCTGCACGTCCGGCAGCTTCGTCGGCGGGATCGCCGGGGAACGCGCGATGTGCGAGGCGATGACCCGCTCGGGCGCGCAGCCGTCGGTGACGACGTCCGGGGCGCTGCTGGAGGCCCTCACGGAACTCGGCGTACGCCGGGTGGCCCTGGTGACGCCGTACACGGTGTCCGTGACCCGCGCGCTGGAGGAGTACGTGGCCGAAGCGGGCGTCACCGTCAGCGGCTGCGCGTACATGGGCCTGACCAGGCACATCTGGAAGGTTCCCTACCGGGACGTGGCGGACATGGCCCGCCGGGCCGCCCGGGACGGCGCCGACGCGCTGTTCATCAGCTGCACCAACCTGCCGACGTACGACGTCATCCCCCAACTGGAGGCGGAGCTGCGGATCCCGGTGATCTCGGCCAACCAGGTCACGATGTGGGCGGCGCTGCGCCGACTGGGTACCCGAGCGGTGGGACCGTACCAGGCGCTGATCGATCCGGCGGCACGGTTCGGTCCCGCACTGCCCGACGTTCCGGGACTGCCGGACGCACCGGCACTGCCGGACGAAGAACAGCAGGAAGGCTGGACATGACCGCACTGGGATTCCTCTATCCGGGCCACTCCGCCGAGGACGACTACCCGCGCATCGAGCAGCTGCTCGGCAGCGACGTCCGGCTGGACCTGGTGCACACCGACATCGGTGAGGACGCCCACCGGGTCGACGCCCTGCTCCGGATGGGCTCCGCCGAGCGGCTCGCGGCGGGCGTCGGGGAACTGCGGATGTCCGGCGCGGAGTCGGTGGTCTGGGCCTGCACCAGCGGCAGCTTCGTGTACGGCTGGGAGGGCGCCCACGAGCAGGTACGCGCCCTCGCCCTCGCGGCGGGCATGCCGGCCTCCTCCACGTCCTTCGCCTTCGTGCACGCGGTGCGGGAGCTCGGGACCGGGCGGGTGGCGGTCGGCGCGACCTACCCCGAGGACGTGGCGTCGCTCTTCGCGGAGTTCCTGCGGGCGGCCGGCGTGGAGGTGACCGGGGTCCGCGGCTCCGGGATCATCACGGCGGCGGAGGTCGGGACATGGGGGGAGGAGGAGGTGTTCGCGCTGGCCCGGGAAGCCGACAGCGCGGACGCTCAGGCGGTGCTCCTCCCGGACACGGCCCTGCACACGGCGGCCCACATCCCGGCCCTGGAGAAGGAACTCGGCAAGCCGGTGCTGACGGCGAACCAGGTCACGGTCTGGGAGGCCCTGCGCCTGGCGGACCGCCGGGTGAACGCCCCGAGCCTGGGCGCCCTCTTCACCAGGGAACCCCTCGTCCAGGCGTGAGTCCCTCCTGACGAAGGCCGGTCGCGGGGGTGACCGGGCCGGGGCGGAGCCCCGGGCGGTCACCCCCGCGACCGGCGCACCGGGCCGGAATAAGCGGAGACACCCTCCTGTTAACCCCCGGAGGACACGACACCGCACGGCCGAACACAGGAGGCACCCACCGTGACCGCAACGCCAGACGAGATCCGGGGGACCACCCACGGCACCGCCCCCGCCCCCCTGTCCGTCCTGGACCTGGTCACCGTCGGCGCCGGCCGCACCGCCACCGACGCCCTGCGCACCAGCGTCGCCCTGGCCAGGCTCGCGGAGTCCCGCCGCTTCCACCGCTACTGGGTCGCCGAACACCACTCCATGCCGGGCGTGGCGTCCAGCTCCCCCGCCGTGATCCTCGCCCACCTGGCCGCCCACACCACCCGCATCCGCCTCGGCTCGGGCGGCGTGATGCTCCCCAACCACGCCCCGCTGGTCATCGCGGAACAGTTCGGCACGCTGGAGGCCATGGCCCCGGGCCGGGTGGACCTCGGCCTCGGCCGGGCCCCCGGCACCGACGGCGCCACCGCCGCCGCCCTGCGCCGCTCCGACCGCCTCGACGAGGCCGCCGACGACTTCCCCCAGCAGCTCGCCGAACTCGTCCGCTTCCTCGACGACGACTTCCCGGACGGGCACCCCTACCGCCGGATCCACGCGGTCCCCGGCCCGGTCCAGGCCACCTCCCCCGGCGGCGTGCAGTCACCGCACCGCCCGCCCGTCTGGCTCCTCGGCTCCTCCGGTTTCAGTGCCCGGCTCGCCGGCACCCTCGGCCTGCCCTTCGCCTTCGCGCACCACTTCTCGGCGCAGCACACCATCCCGGCCCTGGACCTGTACCGGGAGTCCTTCCGGCCCTCCGCCGTGCTGGACCAGCCGTACGCCCTCATCGGCGTCTCCGCCCTGGCCACCGAGGACCCGCACGAGGCCCGCCGCCAGATCATGGCCGCCGCGCTCAACATGATCCGGCTGCGCACCGGCCGCCCCGGGCTCGTCCCCACCCCCGAAGAGGCCGAGACCTACGCGTTCAGCCCGATGGAGCGCGACTTCGTCGACTCCTGGAACGCCAACGTCATCCACGGCACCCCCGACGAGGTCCGCTCCGGCCTCGACGACCTCCACAAGCGCACGGGCGCCGACGAGCTGATGATCACCGGCAACGCCCACAGTGGGGACGTCCGCCTGCGCTCGTACGAACTCATCGCGGACGCCTACGGACTGCCCGCCGCCTGAGCCCCGGGCCTGGTCACGGGCCCGCTCACACCCCGACCCCCAGCAATCCGGAGATACGATCCGGCGGCACCGGCCGCGAGTACAGCCACCCCTGGCCGGTGTCGCAGCCGATCCGCCGCAGCCGGGCGGCCTGCGCCGACGTCTCCACGCACTCCGCGGTGACCGTCAGCCCGAGCCGGTGGGCGAGCTGGATCATCGCCTCGACGACGACCTCGTCCGCCGGGTTCGGGGGGACGCCCTCGCCCTCGTACTGGAAGCCCCGCACGAACGAGCCGTCCAGCTTCAGCACCGACACCGGCAGCCGGCTCAGGTACGCCAGGTTCGAGTAGCCGGTGCCGAAGTCGTCGATGGCGATGTGCACGCCCATGCCGCTGAGCGCCTGGAGCGCCTGGAGCGGGCGGCCCGCCGAGCCCATCACCGCCGACTCGGTGAGCTCCAGCTGCAGGAGACGGGGTGCCAGGCCGGTCTCCGCGAGGATCTCCGCCACGTCCGCGACCAGGTCGGAGTCCCAGACCTGACGGACCGCCACGTTCACGCTCACGAAGATCGGCGGTTCGTCGGGGTGGTCCAGCTGCCACTGCCGCGCCTGCCGGCAGGCGGTGGCCAGAACCCACCGCCCCAGCTGCACGATCGAGCCGTCCTCCTCGGCCAGTCCGATGAACCGATTCGGCGTCAGCACACCGAACTGCGGGTGGTTCCAGCGCACCAGCGCCTCGACGCCCCGCAGCCGGCCGTCCTCCATCCCCACCAACGGCTGGTACTCCAGCACGAACTCGCCGCGCTCGATCGCCGGCCGCAGGGTGGAGGCGAGGGCCTGCCGGGTCATGCGGTGGGCGTTGCGCTCCGGGTCGAAGAGGGTCCAGCGGGCCTTGCCGTCCGCCTTGGCCCAGTACAGCGTCGTGTCGGCGGCCTGCATCAGCCCCGTCGCGCTGGTGCCCGCCGCCCGCCGTTCCACCACGCCGATCGAGGCCGACACCGACAGCCGCTGCCCGGAGAGGTCGAACGGAGCCTGGACCGCCTTCTGCACGGCCTCGGCGAGATCGGCGAGCTGCTCGGTGCCGGTGGAGTCCTCGACCAGGAGCGCGAACTCGTCACCGCCGAGCCGGGCGACCAGCGGCGCGCTGATCCGGCCGCGGCCGGCCTCGTCGGCGCAGCGCGTGAGCCGGTCGGCGACGGCGGCCAGCAGCCGGTCGCCGACCCGGTGGCCGAGCGTGTCGTTGACCGCCTTGAAGCCGTCCAGGTCCAGGTAGCACAGGCCGACCCGCCCGGTGCCGCCCGGCTCGTACGCCTCCGCCTCCAGCGCGGCCGAGAGCCGTTCGAAGAACAGCGCCCGGTTGGGCAGCCGGGTGACCGGGTCGTGCATCTGCAAGTGCCGCAGCCGCGCCTGTAGTTCACGGCGGGCGCTGATGTCGGCGACGGACAGCAGGACCGAGCCGGGCCCGTCTCCCTTCAGGGGAGCGACCGTGACCTGCACCCACAGGGACTGGCCGTCGGAGTGCTTGAGCCGGCGGGTGCAGCGCAGCCTGGCCTGCCGGCCGCGCAGGACCTCCCGGTAGGCGTGCCAGGTGCGGGCGTCGGAGGCCAGGTCCACCAGGTCCGCGGCGATCCGTCCGGCCAGCGCGTCCGGCGCACTGCCGAGCAGGTCCGCGAAGGCGGTGTTGGCGCCGACGACCAGGCCCTCGCGGTCCACGACGGCCATGGCGAGCGGGGCGGCCGTGAAGACCGACCGGTAGGTGGAGGGTTCGGCACCGGGCGCCGCATTGGCATCACTCTCTGTGACGGCTGACCGGTCGAGGTCTGCCGCGGGCGTCGGCCCTTCGGACGTTCCGCTCACCGCTCGCTCCCGCAGTGCACTCGATCGCTGTCCGGCAGGAAAGTGTGCCGATCATAGAGGCTGCCCCAAGGCCCTTCCAGCCACTGTCCAGTGTCCCGGACCGAGCGGCCTTTCTGACAGATCGTTTCTGCTCGGACCGCGGACGGCTTCTGCGGGCGCCTGACCAGTTGTGACGTTCCGTGAGCAGTTCGGGGGTGTCGCGTCTGACGGACCTTCGGCCCTCTCACTCGTCTGGTGCAGATAAACAGGGCCTTGTACGACAAACTCACACAATCTGGGTGCGGTGTCCCGTGAACCGCTCCCGGAGGTCCCTGTGCCGCGTCCGCTCCCGCGCCCCCGACTGCGCAGCACCGCGGCCGTGTTCACCACCCTGTCGGCCCTCGCGGCGACCTCCCTCGTCACCGGCCCCTCCGTCGCCGAGCCGTTCTCGGCGGCACCGTGCGCCCTCCAGCGCACCGAGGCCCACCACTCGGAGGGCCTGGACACCTGGAACGCCGCCTATCCGCGGCCGACCCGGGAGCTGGACGCGGTGATGGTCTTCCTGTCGTTCCCGGACTCGACCCCGCTGACCAGCCCCGGCCAGCTGACCGCCGACCACTTCCCGGCCACCAGCGACTTCTTCCAGCGCGCCTCCTACGGCAGGTTCACCCTGCGCCCGCATCCCCTGCGGGACTGGATCCGGATGCCGCACCCTTCCACGTCGTACGCCATACAGCGGGACTGGAGCGCCCCGCACCGCGCCGCCTATCTGCGCGACGCGCTCGCCGCGGCCGACGGGCAGGTCGACTTCTCGCGCTACGACGTCGTCTACTTCGTCGCCGACCCGGACGCGCCCGGCGTGGACTCGGACGCGACGAAGGTGGTGAACCTGGACATGCCGCTGCGGGCCGACGGCACGGACATCCGCCGGGTCGTCACCGTGTTCGAGCAGCATCCGCCGGACCGGCTGGTTCTGGCCCATGAGACCGGGCACGTCTTCGACCTGCCGGACCTCTACCACCGGCCGGTGGACGGCAAGGGCGACTGGGACACGCACGTCGGCGACTGGGACCTGATGGGCAGCCAGTTCGGGCTGGCGCCGGACCTGTTCGGCTGGCACAAGTGGAAGCTCGGCTGGCTGGAGCCGCGCCAGGTGGCGTGCGTACGGGAGAGCGGGCCGACCCGGCTGACGCTGGAGCCGCTGGGCGCGGGGCCGGGCGTCCCGGTGGTGGGCGCCGCCGGGGCGCCGGCCTTCGGGCTGGGCCACGGGACCAAGCTCGCCGTCGTCCGCACCGGCGCCGACAGCGTGCTCGCCTTCGAGGCGCGCGGACCGGTGGGCAACGACACGGCGGCCTGCCGGCCGGGCATCCTCGTCTACCGGGTGAGCGGCGCGGCGGAGTCCGGCCGGGGCCCGGTCGAGGTGCTGGACGCCCATCCGCGCACCGACGCCTGCTGGGAGAACTCGGTCTACCCGCCCCTCGCGGACGCCCCGGTCGCCCTCGGCGAGAGCTTCACCGTGCCGGGAGAGAACGTCCGGGTGGAGGCGGAGGGCCGGACCGCCTCGGGGGCGTGGACGGTGAAGATCACGGTCGGGTGACCGCTCGGGCGACGCGGCAAGGCGGTGAGGGCGGCGACACGTGCAGAAACAACGATGGCGAGGCGGGCTCGCGCTTCCGCGAACCTGCCTCGCCATCGTCACCGTGCGCCGCCAGGGACTCGAACCCCGGACCCGCTGATTAAGAGTCAGCTGCTCTAACCAACTGAGCTAGCGGCGCCTGCTGACGTCGTAGACATTAGCACCCTGATCGGCGGGAGGAAAAATCGATATCCGCACGGCCGCGCGGGCCGCCCGGACGGCTGCCCAGAGCAGGATCTCCGGGCCCGGCAGCCACGGGCGGCGGGTGTCCGGGGCGACCAGCCAGCGCCCGTCGGGCCTGCCGGGGGAGCCGCCGGTACCGCTCGGGGCGGGGACGGTCACCGCGTCGCCGGTGCCGTGGCACAGCAGCGGCGGGACGGCGCCCGTACGGCCGAACTCCTCCCAGTGCAGCAGGGAGGGCAGCCGCTGGGCCGTGCCGGGCGCGGCGAACAGCAGCATCCGGCCCCGGAACGCCGCGACCGGTCCCGGCCCCGGCCCTTCCGCCCGCAGCCGGTCGAGCATGCGGCGCCCGAAGACGGCGGGCGCGCTGACCACGTCGAAGGCGGAGCCGCAGGGCAGCACGACCGGCGCGTGAGGCCGCTTTGCCCACAGCGCCAGGGCGCTGCGCGCAGGAGAGGTCCCCGCGGAGGCCAGCCAGGCGGCGCCGTCCGCGGTGACGCCCGAGACGTCGAAGCGGTCGTCGCGGTGAGGGGAGAACGGCGGTGGTGGCTCATTCCGTGGACTGCTCATGCCTCTACGTCTACGGGGCGTGAGCGGGCCGGTTCGCATAGTTGCCGGAAAACGGGACGCGGAAGGACGGGAGGGGGTATCTTGCCCGCCTGGCATATGCCCGGGTAAAGGCGCGTGCCCGGTACGTCACACCGGGTCGGCGGGCCCTCGGCCCTCCGCGCCGCCCCGCATGAGGTCCCGGCCGAACTCGACCATCTTCTTCGCGTAGTCCTCGGTCCACTCGGCCCGCTCGGCGATGTCCGCCGCGGTCAGCCGGTCGAAGCGGCGCGGGTCGGCCAGCTGGGCCGCCGCGATGGCCTGGAACTCCACGGCCCGGTCGGTCGCCGCGCGGAACGCGTGCGTGAGTTCCGTCGCACGGGCCAGCAGCGCCCGGGGGTCGTCGATCGACTCCAGATCGAAGAAGTGCTCCGGGTCGGCGGCGGCCTGCGCGGGCTCGAAGAGCAGGGGCGCGGGGCGTAGCCGCGGTTCGTTCCGACGCGGCGTGGGCTCCGCCATGTCTTCTCCTCCTCGTACGTCAGGGATGACCCGTCTGGATCGGGCCACCGTCCATTGTCCCGCGCCCGCGCAAGGGGGCCTGATGCTGTGGGCGGTGTCCCTGGACACTCCCGCGGTATCAGGGCCTCCCGGCCCGGGATGTTCCCGGCGCCGGTCACGGCCGCCATGCCACCCGGTGTCGCGCCAGGTGTGCCAGTACCGCGTGGTTCGCCTCCCAGCCGTCCGGGAACTTCACCACTGTGCCCAGCTGGACCGGTTCCGTCGACGGGTAGTCGTCCAGGAGGTCGGTGACGCCCGCCCGGCAGACCACGACGCACGCGTGCCGGTGGCGGGAGGCCAGGACGCACAGGCGGCCCGTCTCCAGGTGGAACGCGGTCGCGTCGGGGCGGCCGGAGAGAGGGTGCAGAACGACCGTGACGTCGTACTCGCGGCCCTGGAGGCGGTTCGCCGTGTCGACGGTGACGTCCGCCACGCCCAGCTCGGTGAGCGCCGCGCGGACGGCCGCAGCCTGGTCCCGGTGGGCCGTGCCGACCGCGATCCGGTCGGCGGTCAGCGGGGTGGGCTCGGGCGAGCGCTCCGACGTGGCCGCGCCGCCCCGGTCCAGCAGCCGGCGTACGACCGCCGCCACCGCCCGCACCGCCTCCGGGTCCGTCCGCGGAGTGTGCCGCGCGGGCAGTTCCAGCAGGCCCCAGCCCGACTCCGCGGCCTCGTCGATCACCCGGTCGGGTCCGGAGCCGTCCGACGGGACGGCGAAGGCGAGCCGCCGGTCGTCGTGGCCGGTGCCGCTGCGGAACGGCGTGTACGGGTAGAAGGCTTCGGAGACCAGGGGCGCCGCCGACGCCGGGAGCCGCCAGGACACCGGCAGGCGGTGCTGCGGCAGCTCGGGATTGTGGGCGAGCAGAGTCGTCACCGCGGAGGCCGAGGGGTCGTACGACAGGCCCGCCCACTGCTCGCTGCCCACGATCGCGAACGGGTCCAGCTGGCCGGGGTCGCCCACGAACAGCGCCCGCTCGAACAGACCGGCCACGGCGAGCAGCGCGTCGGAGCGCATCTGGTAGGCCTCGTCGACGATCGCGTGCCGCCACGGCTCGTCGGCCTTGACGTGCCCCCACTTGGCGGCCGTCGAGATCACCACCGCCAGCCCGCCGAGGTCGCCCGCCTTGGCCGACTTGCGTACGTTCGGCAGGTCGTCGAGCGCCTTGTCGTACGGGTCGCTGTCGCTGCTGTGCAGGCGGCCCACCGGCAGGCCGGGGTTCTTCTCGGCGAGCCGCAGCACCAGGTCGTCGACCTGGGCGTTGGTCTGCGCGACGACCATCAACGGCTGCCCGGCGTCGGCGAGTTCCAGCGCGGCCCGGACGACGAGCGTGGACTTGCCGGCACCGGGCGGGGAGTCGACGACGACGCCCCGGTGCGTGCCGTGCAGGGTGTCGTGCAGGATCGCCTCGGTGGCCCGCGCGGCCTCGGCACCGGGGTCGAAGGCAGGCGCGGTCACAGGACGTCCTCCGGGGTCACGGGGTCGGGATCGGGAACCGTCGCCTCACCGGGCGGTCCGCCGTGCGTCCACGGGGTGTCCTCCGGGTCGGGCAGCTTCACGCCGCCGCGCTGCTCGTGCTCGAAGAGGGTGAAGCAGAGCCGGTCGCCCTTCTCCGGCACCGAACCGGGCTCGGGCTCCTTGCCGCGGCCCATCTTGTCGACGATCCGCAGGACCAGCAGATCCTCCGCCTCCTGGCCCACGAACTCGGCGGCCTGCGGCTTGCCGCCCAGCGAGCGGTACACCCGGGCCCGTTCACCCAGGTGCGGCCGGTCGTCGGTGCGGACGGTGACCAGCGGGCGGGGGCTGGGCCGTCTGCCCTCGCTGTACGCCATCACGACATCGGTGACCTCGCCCGCGAACGCCTCCCCGGCCAGCCGCCGCCCGGCCATCACCAGCGGGTCGTCCAGCGCCTCCTGAGCCTCCAGACGGGCCTGTTCACGCTCGCGCGCGGCCAGCTTGTTCGCGGCGGTGACCGCGTCGTCGCGGCGCGGCTGCGGGGGCTCGCCGGCCAGGACACGGTCGCGGTGGGCGGTGAACGACCAGCGGTCGCGGGTCCACCGCTCCTCGACGTGACCGCCCTCCGGCAGCGCCCGCAGCAGGTCCAGGCCCCGCCACACCGCGTCCCAGGTGGGCCGCGTCCGGCTCTCCACCAGGGCGCGCACCTCGCGCTCGGCGGCGGTGAGGATGCCGAGCCGGTCGTCGGCCTGCAGGCCGTCCTCGGCGGCGGCCAGGGCGAGACGGGCACGGTCGTAGCGCTCGAAGGCGGGGGCGAGGAGCCTGTTGTCGAACGCCGGGTCGGTGGCCGGGCCGGCGGGCGGGCACAGCAACTGGCCGTCCGCGTCCCGCTGGAGCTCCGCCCGCAGCGCCGCCTCGGCGCCGGACACGCCCTCCGGCGGGTCGATCCAGGCGAGCAGCGCGCCCAGGTGCTGGTCCTCCAGGGTGGACTGGCCCGTCGCCCAGTGCCGGGCCAGGACGTCGGTCATGGCGAGCAGCAGCGAGGAGCCGGGCACCCGGGCCCGCTCCCCGAAGTGGGTCAGCCACCGGCCGAGCAACGGCAGCCGGGGCGGCGCGGGATACGGGGTCTCCGGGTCCTGCTCCGCCGTCCGCCGAAAGCGCATGGAGCGCCCGAGCAGCCGCACGAACTCGACGCCGGCGCGGCTGGGCACGATCAGCTGCGGGGCGTCCGCGCACAGGTCCACCTCGACCTTGACCCGCTTGCCGGTCTCCGGGTCGGTCTCGGTGCGTTCGGCGGCCTCGACGGCCTCGGCGTAGGTGTCCACGTACGGCAGGATCACGTCGGCCAGTTCGGCGAGGAACGCGAACCTCAGGTCGCGGTCGCGCGGCTGCGGCACGGCCAGCAGCCGCGGCGCGTCCCGGTCCGTGCCCACCAGGGCGCCGAGCGGGGCGCCGGCCTCACCGGCGGTGGTGAGCGGCACGAGGACGAGCGGCCGCTCGGACAGCCGGCGGTGCCGGACGGTCGCGGCGGGCTGGGCGCGGCCGGTGCTGACGGCTTCCAGCCGGGCGAGGGTGGAGATCAGCGACATGCCGCCTCCTGCCGGCTCGCCAGCGCCTCCGACCGCAGGGCCGCCGCCCTCCTGAGCGCGGCCACCGCCGGGTCGTCCGGGTCCCCGGCCTCCCCGCGGGCCGCCGCCAGGACGTCGTCGACCGTCGTCAGGCCGCCCAGTTCGGCGCGGACCGCGCGGCCGAGGGAGGTCACCGCGCCGGCCGTGCGGGAACGGTCACGGCAGTGGAAGGCCAGCTCGCAGGCGGACAGGCACTCGGGCGCGTACGCCGCCGGGACCGCCTCGACGGCCGCCGTGAGCTGGTCGGCGGGCAGCTCGGGGGAGAAGCAGGTGCCCTCCGGAAGGGCGTCGGCGATGTCCTGGAGGCGGGTGAGGCGGGCCAGCTGCCGGGCGGTCACCGCGCGCTGCCTGCGGATGTCGACCGCGGACGCGGCGGGCAGGTTGGAGAAGTCCTTGGGGCACACCAGCAGCACGTGGTGGCGCACGCGCGGGGGCGGATCCAGCCGGGCGGCGACCTCCTCCAGCGCCAGCACGTACACCGCCGCCTGCCGGGCCGCGGCGCCGACCTTCGCCGGGTCCGCGGAGCCGTCCAGCATCGGGAAGGACTTGATCTCGACGACCGTCCAGCCGCCGTCCGGGTGCACGACCACCGCGTCCGGCTCCAGGAAGGCGGGCGAACCGGCCACGCCGAGCGCCAGCATCGGATGGCCGAGCAGCGTCCAGCCGCCGGCCGCGGTGGCCTCGCGCAGGGCGAGCGCGGTACGGGCGGTGCGGCCCTCGGGGCCGATCGCGGTGAGGTCGGGCACCTGGGCGTGCGACGGCGGCTCGGCCGCCGGGTCCAGCTTCTCGTGCACCAGGCGCAGCAGTTCCGCGCCGCCGTCCGACGTGACCCGCGCCTCGAACGCGTTGCCCCGGGTCAGCGCGAACTGCGACTGCCCGAACGCGGAGGGCGCGCCCAGCGCGCTCGCCAGCGCCGTCTTGTTCACCCCGGCGCCGTCGAGGATCGCGCGCCGCTCGCACCCGGGGTTGGCGGCGAGCGCCGCGAGGGCGCGCGCGTCCAGGGCCTTGGCCGGTACGTCGGGGCCGCGCAGCTCAGCGAGCCGGTGCCGGAGCGCCTTCTCCCGTGTCCGTGGGGGAGGCACTCGGTTCGGCTCCGCCTGCGAACCTGGACTCGCGCTGCCGTGGAATGTGCTCACTCGCGGAAGTCTGGCATCCGGCACTGACAAGTGGGGCATGTGCGCCGGGAGAGCCTGCCGCGACGACCGCGAAGCGGGCCCGCAGCAACGCCCCCGCCCGCTCCGCGCCCCGGATGACGTGCGGCGCGAGCAGCAGCCCGGCGCCCATCACCGCGGCGCCCGCGACCGCGTCCAGGAAGTAGTGGTTCGCGGTGCCCATCACCACGATCGTCGTCACCAGCGGGTAGACGACACCGGCGGTCTTCGCGGTACGCGTCCGGCCGTAGCGCCACAGCAGCACTCCGCACCACAGCGCCCAGCCCACGTGCAGGCTCGGCATGGCCGCGTACTGGTTGGTCATACCGCCCAGGCCCCGCGGAGCGCTCGCCTCGCCGCCCCACCAGCCGTACGAGCTGTACTGGGCCATCGTGTCCACGAAGCCGTGGCTCGAGGCGAGCAGGCGGGGCGGACAGGTCGGCAGCAGGGTGAAGCCGATCAGGCCGATGAAGGTGGACGTCATCAGCCACGTGCGGGCCATCCGGTAGTGCACGGCGTGCGACCGGAACACCCAGATCAGGACGGCCGGCGTGACCAGGTAGTGCAGCGAGGCGTACAGGAAGTCCGCGGGCACGCCGATCCACGCCTGCTGCGTGAACAGCCGGTTGAGAGGGTGCTCGGCGTTGATGCGCAGCACCTTCTCGACGCGCAGGATCGCCAGGCCGTGGTCGACGGCGCTCGCGACGTCGCCCCGGGCGAGGAGCCGGCCGGCGGAGTAGCAGGCGTACACCAGGAGGATCAGCGGCAGCTCGGTCCACCAGCGCAGCCGGGTCCGCGAGGCCGCCTCGATGCCTGGTGTCACGGTCTGCGGCATCCGATCGCCCTCCCCCTTCGTCTCGCGCGCCCGGTGGTCCTGCCCGGTCGTGCCACTTTACGGCGTACGCACGCGCCCCTACGGCGCGCCCCCGGCCCTCATAGACGCAGAGATCGGCCCGCGGGTTGCCCCCGCACAGCGTGCGCGATGATGGAGGGGTTCCGCCGCCGAATTTCCCCGAAGAGGTTCCCCCATGGCACCGCGCATCCTGCTGGCCCGGCACGGACAGACGCAATGGTCGCTGTCCGGCAAGCACACGGGCAGGACCGATGTGCCGCTGCTGGAGGAGGGCCGGCGCGGCGCCAAGCTGCTCGGCGAACGTCTGCACCGGGCGCCGTTCGACGGTCTCGACGGCGTCGAGGTGCGTACCAGCCCGCTCTCCCGCGCGCGGGAGACGTGCGAACTCGCCGGCTTCGGGGAGCGGGCGAAGCTCTGGGACCCGCTCATGGAGTGGCACTACGGCGCCTACGAGGGCATGACCCCGCAGGACATCCAGGCCGTCCGGCCGGGCTGGCTCATCTGGCGGGACGGCGTGCCCGAGGGCGAGTCGCCCGCCGAGGTGACCGCGCGCGCGGACGAGGTCGTCGCCTGGGCGAAGGAGGCGGACCGGGACGTGCTGGTGTTCGCGCACGGGCACATCCTGCGGTCCGTCGGCGCGCGCTGGCTCGGCCTGCCGCTCGGCTTCGCGGCGCGGATCCGGCTGAACCCGACGTCCCTGTCGATCCTGGGCTGGGCGTACGGCGAACCGGCCATCGAGAGCTGGAACGACCTGGGGCACCTCTCCTGACGCCGGACGGCCGCTCACACCGTCCGCGGCAGTGAGGCGTGCCGCTCCAGGAACGCCGGCACCCCCGACGCCCCGCGGTGCGGCCGCAGCACTCGCGCCGTGCCGGCCAGCATCGTCTGGACCCTCGCCGACTGGACCTCCGCCAGCAGGTCCAGCACCTTCATGCCCGCCGCCGCTGCCTCGTCGGGCCGTCCCCCGCGCGCGAGGTCGTCGGCCAGCTCCGCCGTGTACAGGGCGATGTTCCGGGTGAAGTGCGGGTCCTGGAGCCGGGCCGCACGGCGTGCGTGCCGGGCCGCGCGCCGCCAGTCGCCCAGCGTCGACCAGCACTGCGCCTCCAGGCCCTCCAGCTCGGCCTCGCCGTAGAAGCTCATCCACTCGGGGTCGGCGTCCGAGCGGCCTCGCTCGTAGAGGACCTGCGCGCGGGCGAGCGCCTGTTCGCAGCCGGTGCGGTCGGCGAGCCCGGCCCAGCCGCCCGCCTCGCGCAGCGCGAGCAGCGACATCAGCCGGGCGGAGCCCAGCGGGCGGGCGACGCGCTGCGCGGCCTGGGCGGCCCGGACCGCCTCGCGCGGGCGTCCGGCGTCGCGGGCGAGGAACGCCGTGTTGCAGAAGGCGTGCGCCTCCAGGGCGTCGTCGCCGCTCATCCGGGCGGTCGCGAGGGCCTCCGCGTAGTGCGAGCGGGCGTCGTCGAACCGTCCCGAGTCATGGGCCAGCCAGCCCACCGAGACGGCCAGTTCACCGGCGCCCGAGTGGAGTCGTTCGGTGGTCGCCTGCCGGGTCACCCCGGCGTCCAGCAGCGCGTACGCGGCGCGCAGCGGGGCCGCCGCGCGCTGGTAGAGGCCGTCCGCGCCGTGCCGGTCGTCGAGCAGCCGGATTCTGCGGACGGCCTCCTCCAGCGCGCCGGCCTCGCTACCGCCGACGCGGCGGGCGGGACGGTCCGCGGCCGCGGCGTCGATGGTGAGCGCCAGGGGCCCCAGCGAGGCGGCGGCCACCGTGGCGCCCCCGCCGGTCATGAATGCGCGACGCAGCACGTCGCTCTCCTCGTAGTCGTCGTGCGTCTCGTACGGGCTGTGCGTGCCGTACGGATCCTGTGTGTCCTGCGGGTCGTACGGCTCGTCCGCCCTCCGCGTCTCACCCAGGGCGTACACCGGGCTCGTGACGCATGAGGGGGGCGCGTCCTCTGGTGCGTGCGCCCGGCGTCCGCGTACGGACGAGCGAGGCGCGAACCCCAGGTCGGTGAGGGTGCGGCCGGGGAACATGTGCAGGAACACCCGTTCGTACGCGTAGTTGGGGCAGCGGATCTCGCCCGCCTCGACCCGGCCGACATAGCGCGCGTCGCAGCAGACCCGCTCGCCGATCTCGCGGGCTGCCCGCCGTACCGCCGCGGCGAACTCGGCCGGTGAGCGCTGTCCGCGCAGCCTCCGGAACGCGAGATTCGGCTGCGGTGGTCTGGGGGGCTGGGACGAGGTCGCCGTGGACGACGTCATGGCCGGGTCCTCTCGTGCGAACCGTCGAACCATGCCGGACCCGGGGCGAGTTCGGGCTGAGTTGTCCGTGTGACACCCTGTTTCCGGCGGGCAAGAACGTACCCGCTGTGCACGACCCGGCACGCGGTGTTTGGCTACAAACCGGATATCTCATCCCGGATCTGCCATGAACTGCCATCCTTTGCGGCGGACTTCGGCCGTAGCCGTTGACGCGTCGCCGCGTTGAACCCCGTGGACCGGGAGCCGCCCGACTCCCGACCCGATCGTTGGATGAGGGGTTCCGTGGTGGAGGCCGGCATGGAGACCAGACAGAGCATCGATCCTTGTACGCCGACCGCGTCCAGTGCGCCGCAGCCCTGTCCGGACACCGTGTGCGATCTGGTCACGGTGCCGACGCGGCAGGGGCTGGAGGCGGTCGACATCCTGCGGCGGGGGGCGGGCGACGCGGTGGGGCCCGTCCTGCACGACGACGGCTGCGACACGCTGGGGTTCGTGGTGCCGCCGGGGACCGCGGCGGCGTGGGACGTGCCGGGGAGCACCTGCACGGAGACGGACGGACGGGGCCTGCGGCTGAGCCCTGAGCCGCCGGTGGAGGGGTCCGACTGGCTGCTGCCCCCGGGAGAGGCGGACCTGGCGACGGACCCGGCGGTGCTGCGGGCGGCGCTGGGGGAGGCGGCACGGTTGATCGAGGCGGCGGACAACTGCCGCTGACCTCGCCGTCAGCTCGCGTGAGCTCGCTGAGCTGTCCTGTCCGCGGCCCCCGATAATGGCCCCATGGGAAAGTCCAGGAACTCCCGGCGCGCGAGCGCCGCCGTCGAAGCGCTCGTCGAAGCCGTCGACGGCGGGCTCGCCCAGCTCATACCCGACCGGGACCGGGCACGGGCCTGGACGCTGCTCGTCGACGGGGCGCCGCAGTCGCATGTCGACCTGGACGAACCGGCGTATCTGTCCTTCGAGTACCAGCGACGGCTCGGGCACGTCATCGATCTGGCCGCCCCGCCCGGCCGGCCCGTGCACGCCGTGCACCTCGGCGGCGGCGCGCTGACCCTCGCCCGCTACGTCGCCGCCACCCGCCCCCGCTCCACCCAGCAGGTCGTCGAGCGCGACGCGGCCCTGGTCCAACTGGTCCGCCGGGAGCTGCCGCTGGCACCGAACGCCCGGATCCGCATCCGGGCGACGGACGCCCGCGAAGGCCTCGCGAAGGTGCCCGACGGCTGGGCCGACCTCGTCATCGCCGACGTGTTCAGCGGGGCCCGCACCCCCGCCCACCTCACCTCGACCGAGTTCCTCCACGAGGTCCGCCGGGCCCTGAAGCCGGGCGGTCTCTACGCCGCGAACCTCGCCGACGGCCCGCCGCTGGCCCATCTGCGCGGCCAGATCGCCACCGCGGCGGCCTGTTTCCCGGAACTCGCGCTGGTCGCCGACCCGACCGTGCTGCGCGGCAAACGCTTCGGCAACGCGGTCCTGGTCGCCTGCGACCACCCGCTGCCGCTCGCCGAACTCACCCGCCGCGCCGCCTCCGACCCGCACCCGGGCCGCGTCGAACACGGCCGGGCGCTCACCGACTTCACGGGAGGCGCCGTCCCCGTCACCGACGCGGCCGCGGTGGCCTCCCCGGCGCCGCCGCCGTCCGTGTTCCGGTGACGCCCGCTCAGTAGTTCCCGATCTCCACCCGCGGCGGCCCGTCGTGCCAGGTGCAGAACACCGACACCCGGTCCGCGCCCGAGGCGAACTCCACCCGGATCCACGACTCCGTCTTCCACACCTGCATCGACCAGCCGGTGCCCGGCGTCGCCGACACGAGCGTCGCGGAGGTCGGCCCGAGGTCGAAGACCGCCCGTCCGCCGTCGGTGTCGTAGCTCTTGACCTGGCCCGACGCGGTGGGGGAGGGGCTCGTGGCCGGGGTGGTGGCGGGGGTGGGCGCCGGTCGCGGCGCGCGGGACGGTGTCCGGCTCGGGGCCGCGGTCGGGGACGGACTCCTCGACGGGGACGGCCGGCTCGTCGACGACGCCGACGGCTGCGGCTCCCGGGTGGCCGCGTCGGCCGCCGTGACGGGCAGCGCGCGCGGCGGGTCGTACGCCGTGCCCTCCATCACCGTGCGGACGCCCCACCACGACAGGGTGACCGCCGCGCCCGTGGCGAGCGACCAGGCAAGCAGGTGTACGAGTCCTCTGCGCATCGCGGGCCATCCTGCCTCACGCGTCCCACCGGTGTCCGCCGCGGGCCGTCGTCGTCCACAGCCGGGGAGTTGTCCACAGGCACCGGATGGGCTCGTCCCGCATGGCGTACGGTGCGGCGCATGGCACGTGTTCTCGTGGTCGAGGACGACCAGTTCGTACGCTCGGCGCTGATCCGGCATCTGACCCACGCCTCGCACACCGTGCGCAGCGTCGGCACGGCGCTGGAGGCGCTCCGGGAGGTCGCCCATGTCCGTTTCGACGTGGTCGTCCTGGACCTCGGACTGCCCGATCTGGACGGGTCGGAAGCCCTGAAGATGCTGCGCGGCATCACCGACGTCCCGGTGATCATCGCCACCGCGCGCGACGACGAGACGGAGATCGTCCGCCTGCTGAACGCGGGCGCGGACGACTACCTGACCAAGCCGTTCTCCGTCGAGCACCTGTCGGCACGGATGGCGGCCGTCCTGCGCCGGTCCCGCGCCGGCTCCGGGGAGGCGGCGGCACAGACCGTGCTGCGGGTCGGCGGCCTGAGCGTCGACCCGCTGCGCCGCACGGCCGAACTGGACGGCGTACGACTGGACCTCACCCGGCGCGAGTTCGACCTGCTCGCCTTCCTGGCCGGGCGGCCCGGTGTCGTCGTCCCGCGCAGGGAACTGCTCGCCGAGGTGTGGCAGCAGTCGTACGGCGACGACCAGACCATCGACGTCCACCTGTCCTGGCTGCGCCGCAAGCTCGGCGAGACGGCCGCCCGGCCCCGCTATCTGCACACCCTCCGGGGCGTCGGCGTGAAGCTGGAGCCGCCGGCCCCGTCGCCCGCCCCGCCGTTCCCGGGCGCGGAGCCGGCGCGATGAGATGGGCTCTGGTCAAGGTCTCGCTGGCGGTCACCACCATGGTCGTGGTCGCCTTCGCGATCCCGCTCGGACTGGTGGTCCAGGAGATGGCCCGGGACCGCGCCTTCTCCAACGCCGAACGGCAGGCCGCGGCCGTCGCCCCCGCCCTGTCCATCACCACCGACCGCGACCAGGTGGAGCGGGTCGTCGCCGCCGCGGGCTCGGACGCCGGGATGGCCGTGCACATCCCGGCGGCCGACGGCACCGCGGCCGTCGGCCTCGGGCGGGGGCACGCCGCCGAGGCGGACATCGCGACCGTGCGGAAGCTGGGCCGGGCCTCCACCAGCGAGGTGCCCGGCGGCTCCGCCCTGCTCCAGCCGGTCGCGCTGAGCTCGGGGGAGATCGCCGTCGTCGAGGTGTACGTGCCCGAGGCCGAGGTCAGCAACGGCGTCGCCACCGCCTGGGCGGTGCTCGCCGGGGTCGGCCTCGCGCTGGTCGTCGGCTCGGTCGCGGTCGCCGACCGGCTGGGCGTGCGGATGGTGCGGCCGGCGCGGCGTCTGGTGGAGGGCGCCCACGAGCTGGGGGAGGGGAAGCTGGGCGCCAGGGTGCCGGAGGAAGGGCCGGCCGAACTGCGGCTGGCGGCGGTCGCGTTCAACTCGATGGCCGACCAGGTCGTCCAGCTCCTCGCCAACGAGCGGGAGCTGGCGGCGGACCTGTCGCACCGGCTGCGGACGCCGCTGACCGTGCTGCGGCTGAACGCGGCCTCGCTCGGGGACGGGCCGGCCGCGGAGCAGACGCGGGCCGCGGTCGCCCAGCTGGAGGGCGAGGTCGACACGATCATCCGGACCGCCCGGGACGCCAAGCCGCAGACCGCGGCGGCCGGGCCCGGCGCCGGGTGCGACGCGGCCGAGGTGGTGCGCGAGCGGATGGTGTTCTGGTCGGCGCTGGCGGAGGACGAGGGCCGCAAGTGGCGGGTCGCCGGGGCGGATCGGCCGGTGCGCGTCCCGGTGGCCCGCACGGACCTGGCCGCCGCCCTGGACGCCCTGCTCGGCAACGTCTTCCGGCACACCGCGGAGGGCACCGCCTTCGCGGTCGACGTGCACAACGCCGAGGACGCGGTGATCGTCCTCGTGTCGGACGCGGGGCCCGGCATACCCGACCCGGGGGCGGCGATGGCGCGCGGCCGGGGTTCGGGGAGCGCCGGGTCGACCGGGCTCGGGCTCGACATCGTGCGCCGGCTCGCGGAGTCGACCGGCGGGGACGTACGGATCGGCCGGTCCGTGCTGGGCGGCACGGAGGTGCGGATCTGGCTCCAGGTGGACGGACGCGAGCCGGTGCGCAGGGGCCACCGAGGCTCCGTACGACGCCGTCGGCCCGGACGGCTGGGCTCCGCCTTCAACCGGTCCCGATCCCATTCTTGAGGGTGCCCTGGAATCCCCGACTCCCGTCCTGATCAAGCCGTTGGCCCGACTCCGGGTCGCCGCCGTGCTGCGGTCCGACCTGCCGGCGGGCGCGAAACCGGGCTCGCTGTGGAGCGCCGAGTCCACGACCGGCCGGCAGCACGGTCACCGTCACGTCGGCGACGTGGCACACCGACGGGCCGGCGGCCGGCCGGCATGCCGGGGCGCGGCACCCCCGTCGGATGCCGCGCCCCGTCCCCCGCTTCCCCCAGGGATTTAGTCCGTTGCCGCCAGCGGCGGCATGTCCACCGCGGTCACCGGCGGGAGCGTTCCCGTGCGGGCGGCCTGGGCGTACCAGTGGGCGCTCGACTTCGGGGTGCGGGCCAGGGTCGCGTAGTCGACGTAGACCGCGCCGAAGCGCTTGCCGTAGCCGTAGGCCCACTCGAAGTTGTCCATCAGCGACCACAGGTAGTAGCCGCGCACGTCCGCGCCGTCCGTGATGGCGCGGCGGACCGCCGCGAGATGCCCGTGCAGGTAGGCGATCCGCTCGGGGTCGTGGACGCGGCCGTCGGGGTCGGGCTTGTCGTCGTAGGCCGCGCCGTTCTCCGTGATGTACAGCGGCAGGCCGGGGACCTCGCGGGTGTAGCGCATGATCAGGTCGTGCAGGCCGGTCGGGTCGATCGTCCAGCCCATCTCCGTGCGCTCGCCCGGGGTCTGGTGGAAGGCCACGTCGTCCGCGCCCGGCCAGGGGGAGAAGGAGCTGGAGCCGTGGCCGTCGGCACGCGGGCCGCCCGCGTCCGGGTCGGTCGCCGCCACCAGCGCCGGCGTGTAGTAGTTGAGGCCCAGCGCGTCCAACGGCTGGTGGATGGCCGCGAGATCGCCTTCCTGGACGTACGACCAGTCCGTGATCAGCTCTGTCGCCGCGTACAGCGTCTCCGGGTACGCGCCGTGCAGCATCGGCCCGTGGAAGACCCCGTTGGCCAGGTCGTCGATCTTCTGGACCGCCGCCAGATCCGCCGGGTCCTGCGACAGCGGGCGCACCACCGAGGAGTTGAGGCTCACCGCGACCGAGTTGCGGGCCGGCATCACCGAGCGCAGCGCCGTCGTTCCCAGACCGTGCGCCAGGTTCAGATGGTGGGCCGCCTTCAGCGAGGCCGCCGCGTCCGTGCGGCCGGGGGCGTGCACACCGGAGCCGTAGCCGAGGAAGGCGCTGCACCACGGCTCGTTGAGCGTGATCCACTGCTCCACCCGGTCGCCGAGCGCCTCGCCGACGATCCGCGCGTACTCCGCGAAGCGGTACGCCGTGTCGCGCTCCGGCCAGCCGCCCGCGTCCTCCAGCTCCTGCGGCAGGTCCCAGTGGTAGAGCGTGACGGCCGGCTTGATGCCGTGGGCGAGCAGCTCGTCGACCAGCCGGCGGTAGAAGTCCAGGCCCCGCTGCACCGCCGGCCCGCGGCCCGTCGGCTGCACCCGCGACCAGGAGATCGAGAAGCGGTACGCCGTCAGGCCCAGGTCCGCCATCATCGCCACGTCGTCGCGGTAGCGGTGGTAGTGGTCGACGGCGATGTCACCGTTCTCGCCGCCGGCCGTCTTGCCCGGCGTATGACTGAACGTGTCCCAGATGGAGGGCGTACGGCCGTCCTCCCGCACCGCCCCCTCGATCTGGTAAGCGGAGGTCGCGGCGCCCCAGAGGAAGGCGGGCGGGAAGGTCACCGGGGTTCCCGGCGTTTCGGGCTCTGGCATGAAAGCGCTCCCATAGGAGGTCGTGTGGACCGACGGGGTGGATGAGAGGAGGGGGAGAAGAGAGGGAGAGAGAAGAAGGGGGAGAGCAGGGGCCGAGGCGACAGTGGCTCGGCCCCCGAGGAGCGGCGGGGCTCAGCCCTTGACGGCGCCCTGCATGATGCCGCCCACGATCTGCTTGCCGAAGATCGCGAAGACCAGCAGCAGCGGCAGGGTGCCCAGCAGCGCCCCCGCCATGATCAGGGACTGGTCGGGCGTGAAGCCCCGGCCGAGGCCCGCGACCGCCACCTGGACGGTCGGGCTGCCGGTCTGGGTCAGCACCAGGAACGGCCACAGGAAGTCGTTCCAGGTCTGGACGAACATCAGCATGCCCAGGACGGCCATCGCGGGCCGCGCGGCCGGGAACACCACGTGCCACACCACCCGCCAGCTGCTCGCGCCGTCCACCCGGGCCGCCTCGATGATCTCGTCCGGCAACGCCTGGATGAGGTACTGCCGCATGAAGAACACCCCGAAGGCGCTCACCAGCGACGGGAAGACGACGGCCTTCAGCTGATCCGTCCAGCCGAGCTCGGCGACCATCATGTACAGGGGGATCACGCTGAGCTGCGGCGGCACCATCATCGTGCCGATCACGATCAGCATCATCGCGCCCCGGCCCTTGAAGCGCAGTTTGGCGAAGGCGAACCCGGCGATCGTCGACAGGAACACGATGGTCACCGCCGACACCCCCGCCACGAACGTGGTGTTGATGAACGCCTCGCCCAGGTTGGCGTCCTTCCAGGCGATTTCGAGGTTGTCGAAGAGGTTCGCGCCGAACCAGAACGGCGGCGGCGTCTGCGCCAGGCGCTGGGTGTCGCGCGAGGCGGCGATCGCCGTCCACACCAGCGGGAACAGCGAGCCGATGGTGAACAGGGCGAGGATGACGTACGCGATCGGGCCGGCGTGCATGTGCCCGCCCGCCCGGGCCGACTTGGGCCGCCGCACCCGCTTGGGTTTCTGGTCGGTCGTTTCCACCGGAGTCAGTGTCGTCGTCACGGCCGGGTCTCCTAACTACTGGCGCGCAGCCGGCGCGAGATGACGTAGTTGACGATCCCGATCACGATGAGGATCAGGAACATCGTCCAGGCGATCGCCGAGGCGCGGCCCAGGTGCTGGTTGACCCAGCCCTGCTCGTACAGGTACAGCCCGAGCGTCTGGAACTGGTGCTGGGAGCCGCCGGAGGTGCCCTTGTTCGCGTCGAACAGCAGGGGCTCGCCGAACAGCTGGGAGGCGCCGATGGTCGACACGACACAGGTGAACAGGATCGTCGGGCGCAGCGAGGGCAGGGTGACGTGGATGAACTGCCGCCAGCGGTTGGCCCCGTCCAGCGCCGCGGACTCGTACAGGTCCTGCGGGATCGCCTGCATCGCGGCCAGGTAGATCAGCGCGTTGTAGCCGGTCCAGCGCCAGACCACGATCGACGAGACGGCGATCTGGGAGGCCCACTTGTCGTTCTGCCAGTCGATGTTGTCGATGCCGACGGCGTTCAGAGCCCAGTTGATCATGCCGTAGTCGCGGCCGAAGAGCAGCACGAACACCAGCGACGCGGCGGCGATCGACGTCGCGTACGGCGCGAGCATCATGACCCGGTAGAAGGTCGAGCCGCGCAGCTTGTAGTTGAGGATGTGGGCGATGCCCATCGCCATCAGCAGCTGCGGGACCGTGGAGATGATGCCGATGGTCAGGGTGTTCTTCGCCGCGTTCCAGAAGAAGTCGTCGTCGAAGATCCGGGTGTAGTTGCGCAGGCCCGCCCACTCCATGTCGGTGGGCGCGGTCATCTCCACCGTGTGCAGCGAGGCCCAGCCGGTGTAGATCAGCGGGAACAGGCCGAACGCGACGAACAGCAGGAAGAACGGCGAGACGAACGCGTACGGGCTCCAGCGCATGTCCCGCTGCCAGCGGCGGGAGAGCCGGGCCCGGCGACGCTTGTCCGCCTCGGGCACGGCGTCGGCGGGCGGGCGGCCCGGGGCCGCGCCCCCCTCCTTGAGGGGGAGCGCGGCGGTGTCGTGCCGGGTGGCCATACCGGTCACTTCTCCAGGTTGTTGTCGATGGTCTTGGTGGCCGTCTCCCAGGCATCCTTGGCCGACTTGCCCTGGGTGACCAGGATGACGCCGTTGTCGGTCAGACCCTGCTGGATGATCTGGTCCTTCGGGCCGATCACCTGGGCCGGGATCTGCTTGGCGGCGTCGGCGAAGATGGTGCCGATCGGGGAGTCACCGGTCATGTCGTTCTTCGCGCCGGTGACCTGCGGCATGGTGTACGCGGCCGGGGCGCTCGGGAAGCTGCCCTGCTTGGCGAAGAGCTTGGCCTGCTGCTCGGGCGCGGTCAGCCACGCGGCGAGCTTCGCGGCCTCCTCCGCGTTCTTGCCGGACTTCGGCACGGCGAGGAAGGTGCCGCCCCAGTTGCCGGGCTTCGGCGAGGTGGCCACGTCCCACTTGCCGGCCGCCTCGGGCTTCGACTTGCCCTTGATGTAGCCGAGCATCCACGGCGGGCAGGACATCGCGGCGAACTTGCTGTTGGCGATCGTCGTGTCCCAGGCGGGCTGGAACTGCGTCTGGTTGCCGATCAGCCCGTCCTCGGCGGCCTGCGCCGTGAGGTCGAACGCCTTCTTCACGGCCGGGTTGGTCTTGTAGATGACCTCGCCTGAGGCGTCGTAGAACTTCTCGCTCTCACCGCTGACGATCGCGTTGAGCAGACCGCCGGGGGAGTCCAGGAAGGTGGTGCCCTTGGGCGCCTTCCCCTGGTAATCCTTGCCCACCTCGACGAACTTCTCCCAGCTGCCGGCCCACAGCTTGCTGACCTCCTCGCGCTCGGACGGCAGTCCGGCCTGCTCGAAGAGGTCCTTGCGGTAGCAGATGGCCATCGGGCCGACGTCGGTGCCGAGACCGATCGTCTGGCCGTCCTTGGTGGTGGCCTGCTTCCACTTCCAGTCGAGCCAGTTGGCCGACTTGACGCCCTCCACCTTGGACAGGTCCGTCAGCTTCGCGGCCTGGGTGTTCACGACCTCGGCGATGTTGCCGACCTCGACGGCCTGGATGTCCTGCAGACCGCTGTTGGTGGTGAGGTGGTTGACGAGAGCCGGGTAGTAGTTCTCGTTGCGCTCGACGACGTTCTCGGCGATCTTGATGTCCGGGTTCAGCTTCTCGTACTCGGCGTACAGACCGGCTTCCTTGAAGCCCTGGGTGCCGAAGAGGCCGAGGGTGATCGTGGTCTTGCCACTGCTGTCGCCCGAAGACGAACCGTCACCGCCGTCGTCTCCGTCGTCGGCACAGCCGGCCAGCAGCCCGGAGCCCAGCGCGGCGACGGCCGCGAGGACCATCGTCTTGCGGGCGATGCGGGTACGTGCTCGCATTGCGTCCTCCTGTTGCCCTGACGTGCCGACCCCCCGGCCAACTGCGTTGTTGGGCCCGTTTGTTCTAGCTGCGGCTCGGGCGGGGAACGTGCGGGTTGTGTATGTGTCAGGTACCGTGGGAGCGCTCCCACCGGTGATGTGTTGAAGGTTCGTCGGTCCGGGCGGGGGTGTCAAGGGACTAGGGGCGGAGAGATGCGTTCAGTTATCGGGCTGTTAACTGGAACCCCGGCGTAACGATCCAGCCACCCCCGGGAAGCACGGCAGTGGAATGAGGGAGTCCACCGTGACCGGTCGCCCCTCCGGCAGGACTGTTAAATTCCAGGCCAATGACAGGGTCAACGGGAGGCGGAGCCCATGGCAAGCCACGGAGCGCGGGGCCGGAGCGGTGGCCGGCCCACCCTCGAAGAGGTGGCGGCACGGGCGGGCGTGGGCCGCGGCACGGTCTCCCGGGTGATCAACGGCTCGCCCCGGGTCAGCGACGCCACCCGCGCGGCGGTGGAGGCGGCGGTCGCCGAGCTGGGGTACGTGCCCAACACGGCCGCCCGCGCCCTGGCCGCCAACCGCACCGACGCGATCGCCCTGGTCGTCCCCGAGCCGGAGACCCGCTTCTTCGCGGAACCGTACTTCTCGGACATGCTCAAGGGCGTCGGCGCCGAGCTCTCCGACACCGAGATGCAGCTCCTGCTGATCTTCGCGGGCAACGACCGGGAGCGGGCCCGCCTCGCCCAGTACCTGGCCGCGCACCGGGTCGACGGCGTCCTGCTGGTGTCCGTGCACGCCGACGACCCGCTGCCCGACCTGCTCTCCCAGCTGGAGATACCGGCGGTGATCAGCGGCCCGAGGTCGGCCGCGGAGACCCTGCCGTCGGTCGACTCGGACAACTACGGAGGCGCCCGCTCGGCGGTCGAGCACCTGCTGGCCCGCGGCTGCCGGGCGGTCGGCCACATCACCGGCCGCCTCGACGTGTACGGCGCCCAGCGGCGCGTCGACGGCTACCGTGACGCCCTGCTGGACGCGGGGCACCAGGTGGACGAGCGGCTGATCGAGCCGGGTGACTTCACCGAGGAGGGCGGCCGGCGCGCGATGACGAAGCTGCTGGCCCGCCGTCCCGACCTGGACGCGGTCTTCGCGGGCTCGGACGTGATGGCGGCCGGCGCCCGCCAGGTGCTGCGCGAGGAGGGCCGCCGCATCCCCGACGAGGTGGCGCTCGTCGGCTACGACGACTCCGCCATCGCCCGGCACATGGACCCGCCCCTGACCAGCGTGCGCCAGCCCATCGAGGAGATGGGCCGCAGGATGATCGACCTGCTGCTGACGGAGATCGCGGACCGCCGTCCGGCGGCGGTCCGCGGCCTGGAGCGGCAGCGGGTGGTGCTGGCGACGGAACTGGTGGAGCGGAGGTCGTCCTGACACCGGCGTGCACCGGCTGGGGCCGGCTGGCGCCGTCTGGGGCCGTCATCGTCCGGACGTCGGCCGATGTCCTGGCGTCGGTCGGGGCTGCCCGTGCCGCCCGTGCTTCCCGTGCTCCCCGTGCTCCCCGTGTCGCCCGTGCTCCCCGTGTCGCCCGTGCCGTCGGTGCGGCCCGGGTTCGGTGCGGTGGGTGACGAACCAGGCCACACCCAGGAGCACGACCCCGGCCAGCCAGAAGAAGATCACCAGCCAGGCGCCGGTGACGGAGCCCGGGTCGTCGGCGCCCCGGCACAGCTCCCCGACGCACTCCTCCCCCGCGGCGTCGAGCGCCACCACGAGCCACAGCAGCATGGCGAGGTTGAACGCGAGGATCACCCAGGTCAACAGCCGCCACCGGGGAATGTGTCGGGCCCGCATGACGAGCCTCCCAACCTCACGAACAGCCCATAAGGCGACAATACGCCCTTAGGGCGGGACTTTGACCGCCTCCCGCCTCCGGCCCCCGCCTCTGCCCCCGCCCCCTCAGATCGAACGCGGCGCTGACCGGACCCGTCGAGCGGGCTCAGCCGGGCAGCGCCAGCCGCCACCGGCGCTCGCCGTCCTGCTCGTCCTCGGTCGGCGCCAGCCCGGCCGCCCGGGCGACCGCCGCCGACGCGAGGTGCCCGGGGTGGATGTGGGCGACGACCGTACGCACGGACCCCCGCCCGAGCCATCCGACCAGCGCCCGCGCCGCCTCCGAGGCGAACCCGCGACCCTGCCAGGGCGTTGCGACCACCCAGGCGATCTCGGCGAGGTGCCCGGCGTCCGCCCGGGTGACGGTCGCCTGGACCGTGCCGACGAGGCACGCCTGCGCACGCGGCCGGAGCACCCAGTTGCACCAGGAGACGGCCGGATCCGGCGACCCGGCCACCAGCCGCTCGTAGCGGTCCCGCAGCGCGGCGGGGGAGTGGGGCGTGCCTCCGGTGAAGGCGTGCAGGGCCGGGTCGGACAGGACGGCGGCCATCTCCTCGGCGTGCTCGGCCCGCAGGGGGAGGAGGTCGAGGCGGGGCGTGGAGAGAGGCTCGGCGGACACCAGGGGCTCGGGCATCGGCCCACCCTACGAGCAGCCGTACGTCGGGCGGGGACGCCGGGAACGACATCAGCCGGTGGCCTTGTCTCCAAGGCCACCGGCTGATGATTGAGGGTGAGTGACGGGACTTGAACCCGCGACTTCCTGGACCACAACCAGGTGCTCTACCAGCTGAGCTACACCCACCAAGTCGGCCGTTCGGGTTTCCCCGGCCTGCCGGGAAAAAGTGTACAGGGTCCGAAGGGGTGCTCGCGCCCGGCTTTCACGGCGCCCCTCCGCACTCCTGTGACGTGCTCCTACCGCCCGCGCAGGACGTACTTGGCGGCGATCTTCTTCGCGGTGTCGGAGTCGGGTCCGGGCTGCGGGACGAAGACGGCTTCGCGGTAGTAACGGAGTTCCGCGATGGACTCGCGGATGTCGGCGAGGGCGCGGTGGTTGCCGTTCTTCTCCGGGCTGTTGAAGTACGCCCGCGGGTACCAGCGCCGGGCGAGTTCCTTGACGCTGGACACGTCGACGATGCGGTAGTGGAGGTAGCTCTCCAGCGTCGGCATGTCCCGGAGCAGGAAGCCGCGGTCCGTGCCGACGGAATTGCCGCACAGCGGGGCCTTGCCGGGTTCCTTGACGTGCTCCCGTACGTACGCCAGAACCTGCTCCTCGGCGTCCGCCAGCGTCGTGCCGCCGGACAGCTCGGTGAGCAGTCCGGACGCGGTGTGCATCTGACGCACCACCTCCGGCATCGTCTCCAGTGCCCGGTCCGGCGGGCGGACGACGATGTCCACACCGTCACCGAGGATGTTCAGCTCGGAGTCGGTGACGAGGGCGGCCACTTCGATGAGCGCGTCGTCGGACAGCGAGAGGCCGGTCATCTCGCAGTCGATCCACACCATGCGATCGTTCATGCGACCACCCTAAGGCTGACGTCCCCCGATGAGGTGACCGGTGCCGCCCGGAGCCCGTTCGGGGCCGGGAACGGGTAAGGGCGGCGGGGGCGAGGACAGTCCCCCGCGCCCGCCGCCCCCACCCGCCGTCACATCCCGCCGCGCTGCCCCGGCAGACTCGCCCGGCTGCCCGCGTAGGCCTCACGGCCGTTGTCCGAGGACGAGGCCGAGGCCGACGACGAAGCCAGCGCCGCCGACGTCCCGACCGGGCTCGCCGTACGCCGGGTCTGGAGCGGTACCGGACCACCGCTGTCCGGATGCAGCGGCGTCGGCGCGCTCGCCGGACCGCCCTGCTGTCCGGCCATGGCGCCGTCGCCGTCCGGCGACGGCCGTTCCCCCTGCGGCCTGCGGGCGCGGTACGCGGCCCGGTAGGCGGCCGGGGACGAACCCAGCTGGCGGCGGAAGTGCCCGCGCAGCGCCACCGGCGAGCGGAAGCCGCAGCGCCCCGCGACCTCGTCCACCGAGTAGTCGGACGTCTCCAGCAGGCGCTGGGCCTGCAGCACCCGCTGCGTGATCAGCCACTGCAACGGCGCGCTCCCGGTGAGCGAGCGGAACCGGCGGTCGAACGTACGCCGGCTCATGTACGCGCGGGCCGCGAGCGTCTCCACGTCGAACTGCTCGTGGAGGTGTTCCAGCGCCCAGGCGACGACCTCGGCGAGCGGGTCGGCGCCGATCTCCTCCGGTAAAGACCGGTCGAGGTAGCGCTCCTGGCCGCCCGACCGGCGCGGGGGGACCACCAGACGCCGGGCCAGTGCGCCCGCCGCCTCGTTGCCGTGGTCCGTCCGCACGATGTGGAGACAGAGGTCGATTCCGGCCGCCGTACCCGCGGACGTCAGCACGTCGCCGTCGTCCACGAACAGCTCCCGCGGATCCACGTGCACCGACGGATAGCGCTTGGCCAGCGTCGGCGCGTACATCCAGTGGGTGGTCGCGGGGCGGCCGTCCAGCAGTCCGGCCGCCGCGAGGACGAAGGCGCCGGTGCACAGCCCGACTATGCGGGCACCCTCCTCATGCGCGCGGCGCAGCGCGTCGAGCGCGTCCTCCGGTGGCGGGGAAGTGATCGACCGCCAGGCCGGCACGACGACCGTGCCCGCCCGGGAGATCGCTTCCAGGCCATGTGGTGCGGTGAGTTCCAGGCCCCCTGTGGTCCGCAGCGGGCCTTCCTCACCTCCGCACACCAGCAGTCGGTAGCGTGGTACTCCGGCGTCCTGGCGGTCGATCCCGAACACCGAAAGCGGTATGGAACTCTCGAAGATGGGACCGCCGCTGAACAGCAGCACCGCGACGATCTCCTTGCGGCGTCGCCCGGAGAGTTTCCGGGCCGCGGCTTCCGGCGCGGCAGTGGAGTCGTGGCTCATACTGCTAAGCCCCCCTCGGTGGTCGCGGCTCCTCGGTTGTGTCGCTCCTGCACGTTTCCCCTCGGTCCTGCACGAGTCCCCCGCCGTAAGACAGTCAAGATCGAATCTACTGCGTCCCGTGGCGCCGACGTGACCAGTTGGTCATCCGGCACATTGTCGACTTGGCAACTTGGCGTGAAGCATTCGATCACGAAGCGTTGCACTCGTGGGGCGTGCAGGGAAGTGCGCCTTGTCGCAGTGGCCAATCCACGTAGGGTGCGAGGACCCCCGGAGACCCTTTCCGTGCAGGTGGAACGGGGGTTGGGGGGTGGTTCGGCCAAGGAGTGGGCGGACACCAGAAGTTGGCTGAAAAGAGTCGGGCGCGTGCGCGGAAACCGGTCAGCCGACCGGTGTATTCCCCCCACTGTGACGTCCGCCTCTGTGTGCCCCCGTTCCGGCCCTGTGATGCCGGCCGTGCGGGCGGCCGTGGTGGGAGCCGCGCCGGGGGGCCCGCTCCTCGGCGAGCAGGCGGGCCGCGCCGCGCTCCGACTGGCGCAGGAGGATACGGCAGACCGCCGTCACCGCCGCGAGGCCGAGGGCGGTGCCGGCGGTGCCGGCCAGCGAGGTGCCGTACCAGAGGAGGACCACGGGAACCAGGACGCAGCTGAAGGCCGCCCAGCGGACGACGTCCGTCGCCGAGTCCTGGGCGGGCGGGGTCGCGCGGGGCGGGTCCCCCCAGGCCTCGGGCGCTGGAGGAGCCTCGGAGTGGCGTCTGGGACCGGACATGCGTGCTCCCTGTGGCTGGCTCACGGGATTCAACGCGTGTTCGATCCATCGGTCACTGTGCGTCCGGGACGGGCCGCCGTCGCGTGAATCCCGTGCAAACCGCCTGTACAGCGCAGCAACCATTGCGTTACGGGCGCACCCTCGTGCATGCTCCCTGGAACCCCCACGCAGCGAGGGCGGGATCTGGGCTAAGGAGGCGTGCCGCCGTACCCTTGAGGGTATGGGGTTGGGAAGATGATTCCCGGACACAGCTCCGCCGCACACGGTCGCTCCTCCCGATCAAGGATCACTACGCCGAGACAGCCATGGCCGGTCACGAATTCTTCGAACCCGCGGACCGCAAGCGGCCCGTCGCCGACCCCACGGCGGCCGAGCCCCAGGCGGCGGAAGAGCCACGTCACTCCTGCGACCCCGCCTTCAAGCACGGCGTCGTCGTCGGCTTCGACGGCTCCACGTCCAGTGAGCGCGCCCTCGCGTACGCCATCGGCATGGCCCATCGCTCCGGGTCGGGCCTGATCATCGTGCACGTCGCCAACCGGCTGCCCACCACCGTGTGGGCGGGGTGCGAGCCGCCGGTCTTCGTCGACGTGCCGGACCACCGCACCGAGGTCCTCGGGCTGGAGCTCGCCTGCGCGGACTATCTCGCCGAGGTGCCGTGGATCCTCGTCGAGCGCGGTGGCGACATCTGCCACGAGCTCGAAGAGGTGGGCCGCGAGTACGAGGCGGACGCCATCGTCGTCGGCTCCACGCACGGCATCGTCGGCCGTATCTTCGGCTCCGTCGCCGGGCGGCTCGCCAAGCGGGCGCAGCGGCCCGTGGTCGTCATCCCGTAAGCGCCCCGCGCTTCAGCCGTTGTCCCGCGACTCGTGTTCTCCTAGCTGAGATGTGCCCCGGGGACGGCGAACTCCCCTTGTGCGCCGCATGAATCCACGCGTGCGCAGAGGTGTTCGTGCTCTTGCGAAGGGCATATACCGGTCATCGCACCAGCGCACCACCGCACCCGCGCACCCGCGCGAAGGGAGACCGCCGTGGGCGACCAACTCGCAAGGGACACGCACGGGTTGTCCCTCTCCGCGCCGGATCACCGGCCCACGGCACTTCCGCGACGCGCAGCCGGCCGGGGCGTGACGGCCACCGGGTAGCCGCGCGGGCCGGGGGTTGGGCGGCTCCCGGCGCAGGGACGGACCCCACGTGCCGGGTGGCCGCACGCGGGGTCCGTCTTCTTTCTCCGGCCTCCGGAGGTGCGCTGTGGCCGCTCGCGCAGTTCCCGCACCTTTGGGTGCGCGCTATTCGACCGTGACCGACTTGGCGAGGTTGCGCGGCTTGTCGATGTCCCTGCCCAGGGCCAACGCCGTGTGATAGGCGAGGAGTTGGAGGGGGATGCCCATGAGGATGGGGTCCAGCTCGTCCTCGTTCTTCGGGACCACCATCGTCTGGTCGGCCTTCTCCTGGAACTCGTGGGCGACCGCGAGGATCCTGCCGCTGCGGGCCTTGATCTCCTCCAGGGCGGCGCGGTTCTTCTCCAGCAGGTCGTCGTCCGGGACGATCGCGACCGTCGGCAGGGCCGGCTCGATCAGGGCCAGCGGACCGTGCTTGAGCTCGGAGGCCGGGTAGGCCTCGGCGTGGATGTAGGAGACCTCCTTGAGCTTCAGGGAGGCCTCGCGGGCCACCGGGTAGCCCCGGACGCGGCCGATGAAGAGCATCGAGCGGGCGTCGGCGTACTGCTCGGCCAGCTTCTTGATCTCCTCCTCCTGCTCCAGGATCTCGGCGATCTGGCCGGGCAGCTTGCGCAGACCCTCGATGATCCGCTTGCCGTCCCGGACGGAGAGGTCGCGGGTGCGGCCGAGGTGGAGCGCGAGCAGGGCGAAGGCGACCGTCGTGTTCGTGAAGCACTTCGTCGACACCACGCAGACCTCCGGGCCGGCGTGCACGTAGATGCCGCCGTCGGCCTCGCGGGCGATCGCCGAGCCGACCACGTTCACCACGCCCAGCACCCGCGCGCCCTTGCGCTTCAGCTCCTGGACGGCGGCCAGCACGTCGTAGGTCTCACCGGACTGGGAGACGGCGACGTACAGCGTGTCGGGGTCGACGACCGCGTTGCGGTAGCGGAACTCCGAGGCCGGCTCGGCGTCGGCGGGGATGCGGGCCAGCTCCTCGATCATCTGGGCGCCGATCATGCCCGCGTGGTACGAGGTGCCGCAGCCGAGGATCTTCACACGGCGGATCCGGCGCGCCTCTCGGGCGTCCAGGTTCAGGCCGCCCAGGTGCACGGTGGAGAAGCGGTCGTCGATGCGGCCGCGCAGCACCCGGTCCACGGCGTCGGGCTGCTCGTGGATCTCCTTGTGCATGTAGGTGTCGTGGCCGCCCATGTCGTACGAGGCGGCCTCCCACTCCACGGTGGTCGGCTCGGCGGTCGTGCGGGTGCCCTCGGTGGTGTACGTGCGGAAGTCGTCGGCCTTCAGGGTGGCCATCTCGCCGTCGTCCAGCGTCACTATCTGCCGGGTGTGGGCGACCAGGGCGGCGATGTCCGAGGCGACGAACATCTCCTTCTCGCCGATGCCGAGCACCACCGGGGAGCCGTTGCGGGCCACCACGATCCGGTCGGGGAAGTCGGCGTGCAGGACGGCGATGCCGTACGTGCCCTCGATGACCCGCAGGGTCTCGCGGACCTTGTCCTCCAGCTTCTCGCCCTGGGCGCGGGCGATGAGGTGGACGAGGACCTCGGTGTCGGTCTCGGAGAGGAACTCGACGCCGTCCGCCTCCAGTTTGCGGCGCAGGTCGGAGGCGTTGTCGATGATGCCGTTGTGGACGACGGCGACCTTGCCCTCGGCGTCCAGGTGCGGGTGGGCGTTCACGTCGGAGGGGGCGCCGTGGGTGGCCCAGCGGGTGTGGGCGATGCCGGTCGTGCCCTTGAAGCGGGCGGGGACCTTGGCCTCCAGGTCGCGGACCCGGCCCTTGGCCTTGACCATCCTCAGGCCGGACGTCTTCGGGGAGGTGACGGCGATGCCCGCCGAGTCGTATCCCCGGTACTCCAGCCGCTGGAGGCCCTCCAGCAGCAGGGGCGCCACGTCACGCTTCCCGATGTAACCCACGATTCCGCACATGTATACGTATTTCCTCAGCGTTCGCAGTGTTGGACGGATCAGCCGTAGACCATGCGGCGCAGCTGGCGGAGGGTGAGCTCCGGTGGCGCGACCGCACGGTAAGCCAGGTCCGCCCCGATCCGTTCGAAGATCGTCGCGTTCACCAGGCCCTGGGCCTGCAACTCGCGATGGCGGCGACGGACGTACTCCTCGGTCGTCTCGTCGAAGTAGGCGAGCACGTCCTGGATCACGCGCAGTGCCTCGCCCCGGCTGAGGGGCGTGGACCGCGTCAGATGATCAACGAGTTCGTCGTGCACCCGGTAGATCCTGGGGTACCGGCGAGCGTTTCGCAACATTCCTGCCCGATTTCGGGCAGAGGGCTGTGGGGAATCTTTGGGTGAACGTTGGATCCGTCATGAGGACCTGTTCGTGACGCGTCCATCCGGCGTCCTGCCACTGGTCGCCTGAGGGGACGAGTTTCAGTCACCATGGACATTCCTCGCATGGGCGTACCCGAGCGGCTCGCCGCACGCATGAACATGGCCGAGCAGCACGAGTACCTGCGCACCAGATTCTCCCGGCGCACGATGATCAGGGGCGGCGCGGTCACCCTGGGCGCCGTCGCGGGCGGCGCGTTCGTACCGGGCGCCACCGCACAGGCGGCGACCCCGGCCGCCACCACCCGCACCGAGACCGTCGACGGAGCCCTCGTCGCCCCCTTCGGCCGGCACCTCGCCTACGGCAACGACCCGCGCACCGAGATCACCGTCTCCTGGCAGGTCCCGGTCGCCGTCAAGAAGCCCTTCCTCCGCGTCGGCGCCCGTCCCTGGGACCTCTCCCGCAAGATCGAGGCCGAGGTGCGCGCCCTCCACACCCCCGCCGGTGTCGGCGCCGGCGGCGACCACACCCAGTACTACCTGCACGCCCGCCTGACCGGCCTGCGACCGGGCAAAACGTATTACTACGGCGTCGGCCACACCGGCTTCGACCCCGCCGAGCCGCACCTGCTGGGCACCCTCGGCACCTTCACCACCGCCCCCGCCCGCAAGGAGCCCTTCACCTTCACCGCCTTCGGCGACCAGGGCGTCAGCTACCACGGCCTCGCCAACGACGCCCTGATCCTCGCCCAGAACCCCGCCTTCCACCTGCACGCCGGTGACATCGCCTACGGCGACCCGGCCGGCCAGGGCCTCGCCTCCGACACCGGGTTCGACTCACGGGTGTGGGACCAGTTCCTGTACCAGACCGAGTCCGTCGCCAAGCAGGTCCCGTGGATGGTCTCGTACGGCAACCACGACATGGAGGCCTGGTACTCGCCCAACGGCTACGGCGGCGAAGAAGCCCGCTGGACGCTCCCCGACAACGGACCCGACAAGAAGAACCTCCCGGGCGTCTACTCCTTCGTGCACGGCAACACCGCGGTCATCTCGCTGGACGCCAACGACATCTCCTTCGAGATCCCGGCCAACCTCGGCATCTCCGGCGGCACCCAGACCGGATGGCTGGAGGCGCAGCTCAAGAAGTACCGGGCCGCGCAGGACGTCGACTTCATCGTCGTCTTCTTCCACCACTGCGCGTACTGCACCTCCACCGCCCACGCCTCGGAGGGGGGCGTGCGGCAGGAGTGGGTGCCGCTGTTCGAGAAGTACACCGTGGACCTCGTCATCAACGGCCACAACCACGTCTACGAGCGCACGGACGTCCTCAAGGGCGGCGAGGTCGCCAAGCGGCTCCCGATCGGCGGCACCGCCTACCCGGAGACGGAGGGCGTGGTCTACGTGACGGCGGGCGCGGCCGGCCGCAGCCTGTACGCGTTCAGCGCCGACGAGTCCTACGAGGGGCGGGTCAAGGACGACGACGCCGTCTCGTCCTTCGTCTGCCTCAAGGACGGCGCCCGGCAGCAGGAGACCGTCGCCTGGTCCCGGGTGCGCTACCTCGACTACTCCTTCCTGCGGGTGGACGTCACCCCGGCCGCCAGGGGCCGCACCGCCACGCTGAAGGTGCGGGGCATCGCCGAGACCGGCGAGCAGGTCGACCACTTCACGGTGGCGCGCAAGGCCAGGTAGGCCGCCGGTGTGCCCGGAAGGCGGGGCGCACCGCAGGAGCGGGCGGTCCTCACGTCCCCCCGAGGACCGCCCGCTCGGCCGCCGCGAACTCCTCGTCCGTCAGCACCCCCGTGCGACGCAGCTCCCCGAGCTCGCGCAACCGCCGCAGCAGCGCGTCGTGGCGGTCCTCGACGGCGGGCGGGGGCGCGGGGGCGGGCGCGGTGAGCGTCTTGGGCACGTCCTTCACCTGGGCGGCCGGATGCGGCAGCCGGGCCTGGACGGCCGCCGCGACCAGGGCCATCAGCGGGCTCTTCTTGAGGTTCCACAACTCGACGGCGTTCGGGTCGTACTTGGGCGGGGCCTTGGTCGGGGCGTTCCTGACGGTGAAGCGGAGGCAGCCGTTCTCCAGGCCGACCGCCGGACGCCACTCGACGGCGGTGAGGTCGGTGACCGGGAGGGTGCGGGGGCCGACGGCGGCCTTGGCCTCCTCGGCCTTCCCGTTCCACTCCAGGCGGACCCGCTCGCCGTCGAAGCTCGCGGTGCCGTCCCCGGCGGACACCGAGAGCGGGACGGCCGGACCCGGCAGCAGGTACGTGTCGACCGGGTCGGCCGGCACCTGCTCCAGGAGCAGGGCCGCGCGCACCTGGTCCACGACGTACTCGGCGACGCCGTAGCGGTCGGAGTCGACGGCCAGCTGGTACGGGTCGTGCGGCTCGGTGAGCCGGCCGCCGGTCGCGAGCAGCAGCGGATCCGAGCCGTCGCGCAGCCGCAGCCTGAGCCGCCCGCTCCGCCTCCCCTGCTCGAACGAGATGCCCGCCAACGCGCCCAAGGGGACGACGAGTTCACCCAGTGTCCGGCGGAGCGGACTGACGTTCCTGTCCCGTCCGGGGGTCAGCCGCAGGGCGTCGCCGTCGAAGACCCAACTGCCGTCCTTCTGGAGGATTTCCGCCATGAGGGGATTGTTTCACCGCTTCTGAGGGAGAGTTGGTCCATACCTGTTCGGGTTCTGTTCGGGCTCAAGGAAGGGACCGTTGGTGAGACACCACCACAGAACGACCCGCCTGCTCGGTTCGCTGCTGCTCGTCGCGACGACGAGCGCCTTCGCCGTCGGCGCCGCCCCGGCCGCCGGCCCACCGGCCGCGACCCCGCTGGACCGGGTGGTCCCGGCACCCGCCTCGGTCACGCCGGGCGGATCGCCGTACCGCATCACCCGCGACACCCACATCCGCGTCGACGGCTCCCGCGAGACCCGCCGGGTCGCCTCCTACCTCGCGGACGTCCTGCGGCCCTCGACCGGCTACCGCCTGCCGGTCACCGCACACGGCAGGGGCGGCATCCAGCTGCGCCTGGCCAAGGGCCCGTTCGGCGCGGAGGGCTACCGGCTCGACAGCGGCGGCCAGGGCGTCACCATCACCGCCGCGCGGCCCGCCGGGCTCTTCCACGGCGTCCAGACCCTGCGCCAGCTCCTCCCGGCGGCCGTCGAGAAGGACACCGTCCAGTCCGGCCCCTGGCTGGTCGCGGGCGGCACGATCCGGGACATTCCGCGCTACGGCTGGCGCGGCGCGATGCTCGACGTGTCCCGGCACTTCCTCACCGTGGACCAGGTCAAGCGCTACATCGACCAACTCGCCCTCTACAAGGTCAACAAGCTGCACCTGCACCTCAGCGACGACCAGGGCTGGCGCATCGCCGTCGACTCCTGGCCGCGCCTGGCCACGTACGGCGGCTCCACCGAGGTCGGCGGTGGACCCGGAGGGTTCTACACCAAGGCCGACTACCGGGAGATCGTCGGCTACGCGGCCTCCCGCCACCTGGAGGTCGTCCCCGAGATAGACATGCCCGGCCACACCAACGCGGCCCTCGCCTCCTACCCCGGCCTGAACTGCGACGGCGTGGCACCCCCGCTCTACACCGGCACCGAGGTCGGCTTCAGCTCGCTGTGCGTGGGCAAGGAGATCACGTACGACTTCGTGGACGACGTCATCCGCGAGCTGGCCGCCCTCACCCCGGGCCGCTACCTCCACATCGGCGGTGACGAGGCGCACTCCACGAGCCACGAGGAGTACGTCAAGTTCATGGACCGGGTGCAGCCGATCGTCGCCGCGTACGGCAAGACGGTGGTCGGCTGGCACCAGCTGACCGGCGCGAGCCCCGCCAAGGGGGCGCTCGCCCAGTACTGGGGCCTGGACTCCACCGCCGCCGAGGAGAAGGCCCAGGTCGCGAAGGCCGCGCAGGCCGGGACCGGGCTGATCCTCTCGCCCGCCGACCGGATCTACCTCGACATGAAGTACGACGCGAACACCCCGCTGGGGCTGTCCTGGGCGGGCTATGTGGACGTGCGGCGGTCCTACGACTGGGATCCGGGCAGCTACCTGCCGGGGGCGCCCGCGTCGGCCGTGCGGGGCGTCGAGGCGCCGCTGTGGACGGAGACCGTCGAGAACTCCGCCCACGTCGAGTACCTGGCCTTCCCGCGGCTGGCGGGCGCCGCCGAGCTGGGCTGGTCTCCCGCGGCCACCCATGACTGGGAGGCCTACCGGGTGCGGCTCGCGGCGCAGGGGCCGCGGTGGGACGCGCTGGGGATCGGCTATTACCGGGCGCCGGAAGTGCCCTGGCCCGCGCGGTAGCCGGGACGTGCCGACGGGCACCCCGGAGGACCGTACTCCGGGGTGCCCGTCTGTCCGTGGGGGGCCGTGATCACAGCCCCGCGAGGGGGTTCTCCAGGGTGCCCACCAGCTGGAGCGCGCCGGACGGGTCCGCGAGGTCCACCATCTGCTTGTTGTTGCGCAGCTGGAGCCGGTTGAGGCAGGACAGCGCGAACTCGGGGGCGAACAGGTCGTACCGCTCGAACTTCTCCGCGAGTTCGGGCACCGAGCGCTGGTAGTCGCGGCTCACCTCGGCGACCGTGCGCCAGAAGTCCGCCTCCTCCAGGATCCCCTCGCCGGCGAGGTTCGCCGCGAGGAAGCGGAAGAAGCAGTCGAAGACGTCCGTGAAGATCGACAGGAGCTTCTTGTCCTCGGGGACCTCCACGCGCAGCCGCTCGACCGCCGGCGGCAGCACCGCCTGAGGGTCCATGACCGCGATCTCCTCGGCGATGTCCTTGTAGATCGCGCGCTGGACCACGCCGTCCTTCAGGACCAGGATCACGTTCTCGCCGTGCGGCATGAAGACCAGGTCGTAGGCGTAGAAGCTGTGCAGCAGCGGGGTGTAGTACGCCCGCAGATAGCGGCGCAGCCACTCCTTGGGAGCCAGGCCCGACCGCTCGATCAGCGCGCCCGCGAAGGACGCGCCCTCGTGGTCGACGTGGACGAGGGAGGCCATGGTGGCCAGGGACTCGCCGTCCTGGAGCGAGGGGACCGGGCTCTCCCGCCACAGCGCGGCGAGCATCTTGCGGTACGGGGAGTAGCGGTCGGTCGCCGCCTCGTACTCCAGGTGCCGGTACCCGACGGCCGCCCGCTCCCGGATGACCGACAGGCCCGTGTCCTTCAGCACCGGGTCGTTGGCGACGAGCTGGGCCAGCCAGTCGTTGATCGCCGGGGTGGCCTCCATGTAGGCGGCCGACAGCCCGCGCATGAAGCCCATGTTGAGGACGGACAGGGCCGTCTTCACGTAGTGCTTCTCGGGGTGCGAGCTGTTGAAGAAGGTCCGGATGGACTGCTGGGCCAGGTACTCGTCGTCGCCCTCGCCCAGGCACACGAGATGGCCGCGGGCGACCTCGGCGGCGAAGGTGACGGTGAGCTTGTTCCACCACTGCCAGGGGTGGACGGGGATGAGGAAGTAGTCGGCCGGGTCCCGGCCCTGGTCCCGGAGCACCTGGTCGAACCGCTCGACCGTCTCCTCGCCCAGCTCCTGGCGGACGAACGACGCGTACTCGATGCCGACGCCCGCGGTGAACGCGGCCCGCGAGCGGTGCGCGGCCAGCCACACCAGACGGACCGGGCTCGCGGTCTCGGGGGCGTACGAGAGGTAGTCGTGGATGCCGAAGCCGAGCCGCCCGTTGTTGGCGACGAAGCAGGGGTGGCCCTCGGTCATGCCGGTCTCGATGGCCTGGAAGCCGCTCTTCACCAGCTCGGCGACCGGGATCTGCGGTTTGGTGAGTTTGTAGCAGGTGCCGGAGAGGGTGGAGGAGATCTCCTCCAGGTAGACCGGCAGGATCTCGTCGCTCAGGCCGAGCGTCTTCTTCAGCTCGATGAAGAAGTCCAGGGCGGCGAGCGGGAGTTCCTGTCCGTCGCGGGTGCGGGTGATGGAGCCGGCGTCCACCTGCCAGTGGTCCAGGGCGTGGCGGGTGGCGGTGAAGCGGTACAGGCTCAGGCCGTCGTCGCTGCGGACGACGTACGCGTCCCCGTCCCCGTCCTTCTCCGGCTCCGGCGTGATCAGCCGCTCGTGCGCGAACTCGGCGAGCGCCTTGCGGATCAGCCGGCGGTTGGCCTGCTCCCAGCGCTCGGGGGAGAGGTGGGCCACGGCGTCGGCGAGGGTCATGCCGTCACCCCCGTCGCCGCGACGAACTGTTCCCGCGTGCAGAAGCTCAGCAGCGCCTTCTTCTCCGGCTTCTGGATCTCGCGGTCGGGCACGAACCCGACGGCTTCGTTCAGGGCGTGGACGGCTGTGTTGGACACGTCCGGCTCGACGACCACCCGGGCGGTGGCGGGGTCCTCGAACAGGTGCGCCATCACGGCGGTGATGACCGCGCGGGTGAACCCGTGCACGGGCCGGTCGGTGGGGGCGACCAGGAAGTGCATGCCGACGTCGCCGGGCTCGGGCTCGTACAGGCCGACCAGCTCGCGGTGGGCGGGGTCGTACGTCTCCATCAGGAACGCGGGCACGCCGTCGTGCAGGCCCAGCAGCGCGTGCGCGTGCTCGTCGGCGGCGATCTCCATGTACGCCCGCTCGACGTCCTGCAGCTTGGCGTCCTGCATCATCCAGAAGGCCGCTTTGGGGTGGGTGACCCAGGAGTGCACCAGTTCGGCGTCCTTGAGGGGGTCGAGGGGGCGGATCGTCAAGGTGCCTATGTCGGTGGTGGTGCTCATACGGCGAACTCCTGGAAGGCGATCGTCTTCTCGACCGGGTAGTACGCGCTGCCGAGCAGCTCGCGGATGATGTAGCTGTTGCGGTACGCGCCCATGCCGAGGTCGGGGCTGGTGATGCTGTGCGTGTGCACGCCGGCGTTCTGCAGGAAGACGCCCCGGCCGGTCACGTCGATCGCGTAGTTGCGGGCGATGTCGTAGTTGCCCTGGGAGTCGTAGCGCAGGCGGTCGCGGACCGGCTTGAGGAACTCCGGCTCGGCGTACTTGTAGCCGGTGGCCAGCACCAGGCCCTGGGAGGCCAGCTCGTAGTCCTTGCCCTGCTCCTCCTGGCGGAAGGAGAGGGTGTACGTGCCGTTCTCGTACCGGGCGCCGTTCAGCGAGGAGTTGGTGAGCAGCCGCGTGGGCACCGGACCGCCGAGGTTCTTCTGGTAGAGCAGGTCGAAGATCTCGTTGATCAGGTCGCCGTCGATGCCCTTGAACAGGCCCTTCTGGTCGGCGGTGAGGCGGTAGCGGGTCTGCTCCGGCAGCGCGTGGAAGTAGTCGACGTACTCCGGGGAGGTCATCTCCAGCGTGAGTTTCGTGTACTCCAGCGGGAAGAAGCGCGGGGAGCGGGTGACCCAGTTCAGCCGGTAGCCGTGGACGTCGATCTCGCTGAGCAGGTCGTAGTAGATCTCGGCGGCGGACTGGCCGGAGCCGACCAGCGTGATCGACTCCTTCTTCTGCAGCTCCGCCTTGTGCCGCAGGTACTGCGAGTTGTGCAGGAAGTCGCCGCCCAGGTTCCGGCAGGCCTCCGGGATGTGCGGCGGGGTGCCGGTGCCGAGGACCAGGTGGCGGGCGCGAAAGGTCTCGCCGGCCTCGGTCCGCACGACGTACAGCTCGTCGCCCTCGTCGTACTGGACGTCCGTGACGGTGGTGCTGAAGCGGACGCTGCTCAGTTTGTTCGCGGCCCAGCGGCAGTAGTCGTCGTACTCCACCCGCAGGGGGTAGAAGTTCTCGCGGATGTAGAACGAGTACAGCCGGCCTTTCTCCTTCAGGTAGTTGAGGAAGGAGTACGGCGAGGTCGGGTCGGCGAGGGTGACGAGGTCCGACATGAACGGGGTCTGGAGGTGGGCGCCCTCCAGGAACATGCCGGCGTGCCACTCGAAGTCGGGCTTGGAGTCCAGGAAGACGCCGTCGAGTGCCTCGATGGGCTCGGTGAGGCAGGCCAGGCCCAGGTTGAACGGGCCGAGCCCGATCCCCACGAAGTCGTAGGTCTTTTTCGTGGACCCGGTGGGTTCAGGAAGCGCGGTCAAGGGACTCTCCCAGGTACTGCTCGGCGTGGCCGGCGATCAGGTCGAGGACGGCGGCCATGTCGGCGGTCGTCGTCTCGGGGTTGAGCAGGGTGAACTTCAGGTAGTGGCGGCCGCTCACCTTGGTGCCCGCCACCACCGCGTCGCCGGAGGCGAACAGGGCCTTGCGGGCGTACAGGTTGGCGCGGTCGATGTCGGCCGGGTCGGTGACGGTGGCCGGGATGTAGCGGAAGACGAGGGTGGAGAGGGTCGGCTCCACCACCACGTCGAAGCGGGGGTCGGCGGCCAGCAGTTTCCAGCCCTCCACCGCCAGGTCGCACACCTCGTCGAAGAGCTGCCCGATGCCGTCGGCGCCCATCACGCGCAGCGTCATCCACAGCTTGAGCGCGTCGAAACGGCGGGTGGTCTGCAGGGACTTGTCGACCTGGTTGGGGATGCGTTCCTGCACCATCCGGCGCGGGTTGAGGTACTCCGCGTGGTAGGTCGCGTGGCGCAGGGTGGTCGCGTCGCGGACCAGGACGGCGGACGAACTCACCGGCTGGAAGAAGGACTTGTGGTAGTCGACGGTGACCGAGTCGGCGCGCTCGATGCCCTCGATGCGGTCCCGGTACTTCACGGAGGCGAGCAGTCCGCAGCCGTAGGCGGCGTCGACGTGCATCCACACGCCGTACTGCTCGCACAGCTCGGCGATCTCGGGCAGCGGGTCGATGGAGCCGAAGTCGGTGGTGCCGGCGGTGGCGACGACGGCCATGGGGACGAGGCCGTCCCGCACGCAGCGCTCCAGCTCACGGGCGAGCGCGACCGTCTGCATGCGCTTGTCGGTGCCGACGGGGATCGACACGACCGCGTCCTGGCTGAGGCCGAGCAGTTTCGCGGACTTCTTCACGCTGAAGTGGCTGGCCTCGGAGGCGAAGACGCGCAGTTTCGAGAAGGAGTCCGCCGCTTCCCGTCCGGCCCGCCCCGGCTTGGCCTCCTCGCGCGCCAGCAGCAGCGCCTGGAGGTTGGACTGGGTGCCGCCGGAGGTGAACACGCCGTCGGCGTTCTCGCCGAGGCCGATGCGGGCGGTGGTCCAGTCGACGAGCTTGCGCTCGATGAGGGTGCCGCCGGCCGACTGGTCCCAGGTGTCCAGGGAGGAGTTGACGGCGGACAGGATGGCCTCGCCGAGCACGGCCGGGATGACGACCGGGCAGTTGAGGTGGGCGAGGTAGCGGGGGTGGTGGAAGTAGATCGCGTCCCGGAGGTAGACGTCCTCCAGTTCGTCGAGCGCCGCGGCGGTGTCGTGCAGCGGCTTGTCGAGGTCGATCTCGTCGATCACCGGGGAGAGGGCGTCGACGGTGACACCGGTGAACGGACGGGAGGTGGTGGCGAGTTTGGCCGCCACCCGCTCTATTCCTTCGGTCACGGAGCGGCGGTAGTGCTCAGCGGTCGTGTCGTTGAGCAAGTGCGAGCGCATGTGCGGGTCCTCCGGTGGGGACAGTCCGTAGGGCGGGAGCGGGGCGGAGCCTCGGCTTCACTTAGGTTAGCCTAACCTAACTTAACCTGGTGGAAACCCCGCCCCTTCCGTGACTGCCGTCACTTCCAACACCGGCCGGACCGACGCGAGTCGGGCCCACGGCCGTGTCACTCCTGCTCGCGCAGCTGCTCCTCGGTCAGGCCCTGCCGCCAGTAGCCGACGAAGGTGACACTGCGCCGGTCGAAACCCCGCTCGCGCACGAAGTGCCGCCGCAGCTCCTTCACGCAGCCGGACTCGCCCGCGATCCAGGCGTACGGATGGGCGGCGGGCGGGAGCGGGGCGTCGCGGATCGGGTCGAGCGCCATGGGGGAGCACGTGGCGCCCCGCCCGCCGCGCACCAGCCAGGTGATCTCGGTGTCCGCCTCGGTCACCAGGTCCTGCACGTCACCGGCGTGCGGCACCTCCAGCCAGACCCGGGCGCGGACGCCGGCCGGCAGCGACTCGACGATGGCGCAGGCGGCGGGGACGGCGGTCTCGTCGGCCCAGATCACCACCAGGTCGGTGCCCTCGGGGGGCCGGAAGCGGATCGCCCGGTTGTCCGCGACCGCCGGGCCGAGCAGCAGCACCTTGTCCCCGGCGGCGGCTCGCGCGGCCCACCGCGAGGCGGGACCCGCGGCGACGGGCGCGCCCGGGTCCACTCCGTGCAGGACGAAGTCGACGTCGATCTCGGTGGTGTGCCCCAAGGCGTCCCGGCGCAGGTCCCGCAGCGTGTACGAGCGCATCACGGCCCGTACGTCGTCCGGGAGTTCGCGCCAGCCCTGCCACCAGCCGTCGCCCAGCTCGACGGGGACGCGGGGCTCGGGCTGGCCCGGGTGCGGCAGGAACAGGGACAGGCTCTGGTCCCGCCCGTCGGAGAGGAACGCCCTGAGGTCGTCCCCGGCGAAGGTGACCCGGAGCAGGGACGGGCCGAGCCGCCTCGTCCGTGCGACCTGGAGGGAGAAGAAACGGAACGGGGCGGCTACGGCGGTGGTCACGTATGGCTCCTGACGGTCAGGAAGAGGTGTCGGGCGGGCGCGCGGGTCAGCCGACCTTCTTCGCGTCCTCGATGGCCTTCGCGAGGTTCTCGACCATCGGCACGCACTTGTCGTACGACAGGATCGGCTCGGGGGAGCGGGAGATGACCTGGCCGGCCTTGACGGCGGGCAGCTTCTTCCAGGTGGCCTCGGTGATGTCGGCCGGCTGGATGGTCGCGGTGCGGTCGTCCATCATGATGACGTCGGCCGGGTACTTGTCGACGTTCTCCCAGCTGAGCGTCTCGAACCAGCCGCCGGTGGCCTTCTTGGCCGACGCCGGGGGCTCGACGAAGTTCACGCCGAGGGCCTTGAAGTACTCCAGGTCGACGGAGAGGTCGGTACCGGAGACGTAGAACGAGGTCTCCGCGGCGGAACCCGCCAGCACCCTGATCTCCGGGCGGGCCTTGGCGGCCTTGCGCAGCCGCTCCGAGGCGGCCTCGAAACGCTTCTTGGCGTCGGTGACCTTGGCGGCCGTCATGTCCGCGCCGAGCGACTCGGCCAGCTCCCACATGCGCGCGAGCGGCTTGGTCAGCTGACGGTCGAAGACCGAGACGGCCACGCTCGGGGCCAGCTTGGCGATCTTGTCCTTCGAGGCCTCGGGCACGTACCAGAGGGTGCCGGCGCTGTCGAAGGTCGTGCTGATGAGGACCTGGGGGGCGAAGGCCGCGTACTTCTCGACGTTGAACTGGTCCCACACGTTCCCGAAGACGGTCAGCTTGCTGACGTCCATGTCGCCGGCCTGGACGTCGGCCTTGTCGTCCTTCGTCGTGGTCGGGCCGAACACGCCCTGGATCTCGATGCCGTAGTCGTAGAGGGCGGCGGCGACACCGGTGAAGGCGACTATCTTCGTGGGGACCTCGTCCAGCTTCACGGTCGTGCCGCGGTCGTCCTTGAAGGACCAGGGGCCGGAGGCCTTGGCGGACGCCGTGGAGTCCGAGCCGCCGCTCTCCGCGTCGCTGTCGCCGCAGGCGGCCAGGAAGGCGCCCAGGCCGAGCGCGCCACCGGTGGCGAGCAGGCCGCGGCGGGAGAAGGGGGCGGTTCTGGCGTTCGACATGGAAGGGTCTGCTTTCGTGCGTACGGGGCCACTTGGGGGGTGTGCGCCTACGGCGGGTGGCTGGAACAGGCTTAGGTTAGCCTAACCTCAGGTCGCGGCCAAGGTGGGGTGGCCGGGACGGCGCGCACACGGGAGCCGGGCCCGGAGGGTGCGTGCCCCGGAACCCGGCTCTCCATGCCGGCCGACGGTGCGCACGCACCCGCGGCGGTGGTGCGGGCCGATCGCCCCGGTCTATCCCGTCAGCCCCAACTCCCGCGCGATCAGCATCCGCTGGACCTCGCTCGTGCCCTCGCCGATCTCCAGGATCTTGGAGTCGCGCCACATGCGGGCCACCGGGTACTCGTTCATGAAGCCGTAGCCGCCGTGGATCTGGGTGGCGTCACGGGCGTTGTCCACGGCGATCGTCGAGGAGTAGAGCTTCGCCAGGGCCGCCTCCTTCTTGAAGGGCTCGCCGGACACCAGGCGCGAGGCCGCGTCACGCCAGGCGAGGCGGGCCGTGTGGGCCTTCATCTCCATGTCGGCGATCTTGAACTGGATGGCCTGGTTGGCGCCGATCGGACGGCCGAAGGCCTCGCGCTGCTTCGCGTACTTCACCGACTCGTCCACGCAGCCCTGCGCGAGTCCGGTGGCGAGGGCGGCGATGGCGATCCGGCCCTCGTCGAGGATGCGCAGGAACTGGGCGTAGCCGCGGCCCTGCTCGCCCAGCAGGTTCGCCACCGGGACCCGCACGTCGGAGAAGGACAGCTCACGGGTGTCCGAGGCGTTCCAGCCGACCTTCGAGTAGGGCGCCGCGACCGTGAAGCCCGGCGTGCCCGACGGCACGATGATGGCGGAGATCAGCGGCCGGCCGTCCGGCGTGCGGCCCGTCACCGCGGTGACCGTGACCAGGCCCGTGATGTCGGTGCCCGAGTTGGTGATGAAGCACTTGGTGCCGTTGATGACCCACTCGTCCGTCTCCGGGTCGAGCCGGGCGGTAGTGCGCGTGGCGCCCGCGTCCGAGCCGCCGTCCGGCTCGGTCAGGCCGAACGCGCCGAGCATCTCGCCGGAGCACAGCCGGGGCAGCCACTGCCGCTTCTGCGCCTCGGTGCCGAACAGGTGGACCGGCATCGCGCCCAGCGAGACACCCGCCTCCAGGGTGATGGCCACCGACGAGTCCACCCGCGCCAGCTCCTCCAGCACGATGCCGAGCGCCAGGTAGTCGCCGCCCATGCCGCCGTACTCCTGTGGGAACGGCAGCCCGAACAGCCCCATGCGGCCCATCTCGCGGACGATCCCGTACGGGAACTCGTGCCGTTCGTAGAAGTCGCCGATCTTGGGCGCCACCACGTCGTGTGCGAACTCCGCGACGGTGCGGCGGAGTTCCTCCAGCTCGGGGGAGAGTCGGTGGTCCATGGCGGTCACTGCTCCTTGCGGCGTTCGGAGTCCTCGTGGGACAGGGCGCGGACGGTGCGGGAAGGGCTGGGGCGGCCCAGCCGGCCGGCCATCCACACGCTGGTGGCGACGAGACGGCCCAGGTCGACTCCGGTGTCGATGCCGAGACCCTGGAGCATCCACACGAGGTCTTCGGTGGCGAGGTTGCCGGTCGCGGACTTGGCGTACGGGCAGCCGCCGAGGCCGCCCGCGGAGGCGTCGACGGTGGTGACGCCGTACTGAAGCGCTGCCAGGGTGTTGGCGAGCGCCTGGCCGTACGTGTCGTGGAAGTGCACGCCCAGCGCGGCGACCGGGATCCGCTGTCCGGTGAGGGCGGTGAGCAGGGCCAGGACGTGACCGGGCGTGGCCACGCCGATCGTGTCGCCCAGGCTCAGTTCGTCGCAGCCCATGTCCCGCAGGGCCCGGCAGACCCGGACGACCTGCGGGACGGGCACCGCGCCCTCCCAGGGGTCGCCGAAGCACATCGAGAGGTAGCCGCGCACGTGCGCCCCCTCGGCCTTCGCCCGGCCGACCACCGGCTCGAACATCGCCAGCGCCTCGTCGACCGTGCGGTTGAGGTTGGCCTTGGCGAACGATTCGGTGGCACTGGCGAAGACGGCCACGCGGGTGGCGCCCAGCGCGAGCGCGCGGTCCAGGCCGCGTTCGTTGGGCACGAGCACCGGGAGGTCCGCCGTCAGGTCCCGCACCAGCGGGAACAGCTGCTCCGCGTCGGCCAGTTGGGGCACCCACCTGGGGTGCACGAAGCTGGTCGCCTCGATCGTGGTCAGGCCCGCGCCGGCGAGCCGGCGCACGAACTCCGCCTTGACCTCCGTCGGGACGGTGCCCTTCTCGTTCTGCAGGCCGTCGCGCGCGCCGACCTCGTGGATCCGGACGCGGGCGGGCAGGCCGGGCGCCGGGACGGCCATGGGCAGCGTCATCACTCCTCCTCCGCGGACGGGACGGCCGGGGTGCCGGTCGAGGTGACGCCCGGGGTGTCGGTCGAGGTGACGGCCGGGGTTTCGGCCGGGGTGATGACCGCCAGGAGCTGGTCCATGGCGACCGTCGCCCCCGCAGTGACGTCCAGTTCGGCGACCGTGCCGGCGTGCGGGGCGGAGATGACGTGCTCCATCTTCATCGCCTCGACGACCAGCAGGCTCTGACCCGCGGTCACCTCGTCGCCGACGGCGACCTTCACGACCGTGACCGTGCCGGGCATGGGGGCGGTCAGCGAGTCGGCGCCGCCGTGCGCGGCCCGGTTGAGCGACGCGGCGACCGGGTCGTGGTCCCGCACCTGCCAGGCGTCGCCGTCACGGCCGAGCCAGTCGGCGGCGCGGTGGAAGGTGTGGCGGACGCCGTCCAGGGTGACGGACACCTGGTCGTCGGTGACGGTGTGGGTGCCGCGCGGGACGTACTCGACGGGGTCCTGGACGCGCAGAGGGAAGTTGACGGGCCGGGACAGGCCCCCGAGCCGCCAGCCGCTCGGCACCGAGAAGGGATCGGTCCAGCCCTCGCCCCTGGGCCGCAGCGCGTCGAGCCGTACGGCCGCCGCCGCCTCGTACACCTCGTCCGGTACGTCCGTGACGACGAGCCCTTCCGCCTCCCGCTCGACCAGGCCGGTGTCCAGCTCGCCCGCCACGACCGCCGGATGGGCGAGCAGGCGCCGCAGGAACCCGGCGTTCGTCTGCACGCCCAGCGTGACCGTCTGCGCGAGCGCGGCCCGCAGCTTGCGGAGCGCGGTCTCCCGGTCCGGCCCGTGGGCGATCACCTTGGACAGCATCGGGTCGTACAGACTGCCGACCTCGGTGCCCTCGCTGAGCCCGGAGTCGGTGCGTACGCCGTCCCCCTGCGGTTCGTGGAGCCGCAGCACCGTGCCGCCGGAGGGGAGGAACCCGGGCGTGCCCTCTGTGACGGTCACCGTCTCGGCGCACAGGCGCGCCTCGATGGCGTGCCCGGTGAGGCTGATGTCGTCCTGGGTGTACGGCAGCCGCTCACCGGCGGCCACCCGCAGCTGCCACTCGACGAGATCGAGGCCGGTGACCAGTTCGGTGACCGGGTGCTCGACCTGGAGACGGGTGTTCATCTCCATGAAGCAGTACGACGACGGATCCTTGCCCGGGACGATGAACTCGACCGTGCCCGCGCCCGTGTAGCCGCAGGAGCGGGCCGCCTGGACCGCCGCCTCGCCCATCGCCGCGCGGGTCCGCTCGTCCAGGAGGACGGACGGCGCCTCCTCGACGACCTTCTGGTGGCGGCGCTGGAGGGAGCACTCGCGCTCGCCCAGGTGGATCACCTGCCCGTGGGCGTCGGCGAGGACCTGGATCTCGATGTGCCGGGGCCGGTCGATCCACCGCTCGACGAGCAGGGTGTCGTCCCCGAAGGAGGCGCGGGCCTCGCGGCGGGCGGCGGCGATCTCGTCGGCCAGCACGGCGGCGTCGCGCACCAGCCGCATCCCCTTGCCGCCGCCGCCCGCGGACGGCTTCAGCAGGACCGGCAGGCCGATCTCCAGGGCGCTGTCGGCGAGTTCGGCGTCGGTCAGCCCGCTGCCGCTGGACCCGGGGACGACCGGCACCCCGGCCGCCTTCACCGTCTCCTTGGCGCGGATCTTGTCGCCCATGAGGGCGATCGCCTCGGCGGGCGGTCCGATGAAGACGAGCCCGGCGTCGGCGCACGCGCGCGCGAAGCCGGCGTTCTCCGCCAGGAAGCCGTAGCCCGGGTGGACGGCCTGGGCGCCCGTGCGGGCGGCGGCTGCCAGCAGCCGGTCGACGGACAGATAGCTCTCGGCGGCGGGCGGCGGGCCCAGCCGTACGGCCGTGTCGGCCTCCCGGACGTGGCGCGCGTCGGCGTCCGCGTCGGAGAAGACGGCCACCGAGCGCACGCCCAGCGAGCGCAGCGTGCGGATGACGCGGACGGCGATCTCGCCCCGGTTGGCCACGAGGACCGTGTCGAACATCGTCTGAGGCATCTCTGAAGTCCCCCTCACATCCGGAAGACGCCGAACTGGGGGTCGCCCAGCGGCGCGTTGGCGCAGGCGGTCAGGGCCAGACCCAGCACCTGCCGGGTGTCGAGCGGGTCGATCACCCCGTCGTCCCACAGCCGGGCGGTGGCGTAGTAGGCGTTGCCCTGGCGTTCGTACTGCGCGCGGACCGGGTCCTTGAAGGCCTCCTCCTCGGCGGCGGGCCACTGCTCGCCCCGGGCCTCCAGCTGGTCCCGCTTCACCGTCGCGAGGACGGACGCGGCCTGTTCGCCGCCCATGACCGAGATCTTGGCGCCCGGCCACATCCACAGGAAGCGGGGCGAGTAGGCCCGCCCGCACATGGAGTAGTTCCCCGCGCCGTACGACCCGCCGACCACGACGGTCAGCTTGGGCACGCGTGTGCACGCCACCGCGGTCACCATCTTGGCGCCGTGCTTGGCGATGCCGCCGGCCTCGTAGTCCTTGCCGACCATGAAGCCGGAGATGTTCTGCAGGAACACCAGCGGGATGCCGCGCTGGTCGCACAGCTCGATGAAGTGGGCGCCCTTCTGGGCGGACTCGGAGAACAGGATGCCGTTGTTGGCGACGATCCCGACCGGGTGGCCGTGGATCCGGGCGAAACCGGTGACCAGGGTCTGCCCGAACTCGGTCTTGAACTCGGCGAAGCGGGAGCCGTCGGTGATGCGGGCGATGACCTCGCGGATGTCGTAGGGCGTGCGGGAGTCGACGGGCACGGCGCCGTACAGCCCGTACGGGTCGGCCTTCGGCTCGACGGCGGGTCGGACCTCCCAGGGCAGCGGCCCGCGCGCGGGGAGGGTGGCGACGATGTTGCGCACGATCCGCAGGGCGTGCGCGTCGTCCTCGGCGAGGTGGTCGGTGACGCCGGACACGCGCGCGTGCACCTCGCCGCCGCCGAGCTCCTCGGCGGTGACGACCTCACCGGTGGCGGCCTTCACGAGCGGGGGCCCGCCGAGGAAGATCGTGCCCTGGTTCCGCACGATCACGGCTTCGTCGCTCATGGCGGGGACGTACGCGCCGCCGGCCGTGCACGACCCGAGGACGGCGGCGATCTGCGGGATCCCCGCGCCCGACATCCGCGCCTGGTTGTAGAAGATCCGCCCGAAGTGCTCGCGGTCCGGGAAGACCTCGTCCTGCAAGGGGAGGAAGGCGCCGCCGGAGTCGACCAGGTAGACGCACGGCAGGCGGTTCTCCAGGGCCACCTCCTGGGCCCGCAGGTGCTTCTTCACCGTCATCGGGTAGTACGTCCCGCCCTTGACGGTGGCGTCGTTGGCGATGATCACGCACTCGCGTCCGCTGACCCGGCCGATCCCGGCGATGACGCCGGCGGCCGGGGCCTGCCCGTCGTACAGCCCGTCGGCGGCCAGGGGCGCGAGCTCCAGGAACGGTGAGCCGGGGTCGAGCAGGGTGTCGACCCTGTCCCGCGGCAGCAGCTTGCCGCGCGCGGTGTGCCGGGCGCGGGCCTTCTCACCCCCGCCGAGCCGGGCCGCGGCGAGCTTGCCGCGCAGCTCCTCGACGAGGGCGAGGTGGGCCCGTTCATTGGCCCGCCAGGCCTCCGACGCGGGATCGGCCGCGCTCGTCAGCTCTGCTGCCTCCTGCATTCTTCGGTCCCCTCACCCAGTGATCGACTGTTAATGAGCGTTAACCATTTCCTTCAGGTTAACGACCGCTAACCTCCCTGTCTAGAATTGCTTCCATGGCCACCAGAACCGACGCCCCCACCCGCCGCGAGCAGATCCTCAAGGAAGCCGCGCGGCTGTTCGCCGATCGCGGCTTCCACGGCGTGGGCGTGGACGAGATAGGCGCCGCGGTCGGCATCAGCGGACCCGGTCTGTACCGCCACTTCCCGGGCAAGGACGCGATGCTCGCCGAGCTGCTGGTGGGGATCAGCGGTCAGCTGCTGACGGGGGCGAAGCGGCGGTTGCGGGAGGCCGACGGGGTGCCCGCCGGGGCGGTCCTCGACTCGCTCATCGAGGGCCACATCGACTTCGCCCTCGACGACCGGCCGCTGATCACGCTGCACGACCGGGAGCTGGACCGGCTGCGGGACACGGACCGCAAGCTCGTGCGGCAGTTGCAGCGGCAGTACGTGGAGCTGTGGGTGGGGGTGGTCCGGGAGGTGTACCCGGACCTGGCGGAGCCGGCGGCGCGGTCGGCGGTGCACTCGGTGTTCGGCCTGCTGAACTCGACCCCGCACCTGGGGCGGGCGGGGTCGCTGCCGGGCCGGGGGGCCATGGCGGAGCTGCTGCACCGGATGGCGCGGGGCGCGTTCGCGGCGGCTGGAGGGACTGGGGGGACTGGAGGGACTGGGGCGGCTGGGGCGGCTGGGGAGTAGGCGCGCGGCCTTCCGGCGCGGGCCGGGTCGTGTTCCCGCCCGCACCACTCGCCCGCGGGGGCGGCTCCTGCCGCTGTCCGGCGTGACGAGCGTTACCTGGACGCACCTCCCTACCCGCCGGTACCGTAAGTGAGCAAGCGCTTAGCCACGGGGCCGCGACCCTTCCTTGCGGAACCCCGACGGCGAGCGACCAGGTACGCGAGAGCCGCGCCGGTTCAGGCGCAGGAAAGGGTGGCGGCGGTGCGCCGTACGGTGTTCAACGAGGATCACGAGGCGTTCCGGGAGACCCTGCGGGCCTTCATCGAGGCCGAGGTCGTCCCGGTCTACGACGAGTGGTTCGCCGCGGGCCAGGTGCCGCGCGACTTCTACTACAAGCTCGCCGAACTCGGCGTCTTCGGCATCCGCGTCGACGAGGAGTACGGCGGCGCCGGCATCGACTCGTACAAGTTCGAGGCCGTGCTGTATGAGGAGACCGCCCGCGCCGGCGTCTCCTTCGGCGGCTCCGGCGTGCACGTGCTGCTCGGCCTGCCGTACGTGAAGATGCTCGCCACCGACGAGCAGAAGAAGCGGTTCCTGCCGAAGTTCGTCTCCGGCGAGGAGATGTGGGCCCTCGCGATGACCGAGCCCGGCACCGGCTCCGACCTCGCGGGCATGAAGACCACCGCCAGGCTCTCCGAGGACGGCACGCACTACGTCCTCAACGGCTCCAAGACGTTCATCACCGGTGGCGTCCACGCCGACCGTGTGATCGTCTGCGCCCGCACCGCCGCCCCCACCGCCGAGGACCGCCGGCACGGCATCTCCCTGTTCGCCGTGGACACCAAGTCCGAGGGCTACTCCATCGGCCGCAAGCTGGACAAGCTGGGCCTGAAGGTCTCCGACACCGCCGAGCTGGCGTTCGTCGACGTCAAGGTGCCCGTCGAGGACCTCCTCGGCGAGGAGAACAAGGGCTTCTCCTACCTCGGCCACAACCTGGCCTCCGAGCGCTGGGGCATCGCCTTCGGCGCCTACGCGCAGGCCAAGGCCGCCGTCCGGTTCGCCAAGGAGTACGTCCAGGAGCGCACCGTCTTCGGCAAGCCGGTCGCCTCCTTCCAGAACACCAAGTTCGAGCTGGCCGCCTGCCAGGCCGAGGTGGACGCCGCCGAGGCCGTCGCCGACCGCGCGCTCGAAGCCCTGGACGCCGGCGAGCTGACCCCCGCCGAGGCCGCCAGCGCCAAGCTGTTCTGCACCGAGGTCGCCCACCGCGTCATCGACCGCTGCCTCCAGCTGCACGGCGGCTACGGCTTCATGAACGAGTACCCGATCGCCCGCCTGTACGCGGACAACCGCGTCAACCGCATCTACGGCGGCACCAGCGAGATCATGAAGACGATCATCGCGAAGGACATGGGTCTGTAAGGCAGGCGAAACAACCCGCAGGCAGAACTGACCCCATGAGTCAGGCACTACAGGATCTCCTCGATCTGCTCGACCTGGAGCAGATCGAGGAGGACATCTTCCGCGGCCACTCCCGGTACGCCGTCGTCCCCCGTGTCTTCGGCGGGCAGGTCGCGGCCCAGGCGCTCGTCGCCGCCGGGCGCACGGTCCCCGAGGACCGCCTCGCCCACTCGCTGCACGCGTACTTCCTGCGCCCCGGCGACCCCGGCGCGCCCATCGTCTACACCGTCGAGCGCATGAACGACGGCCGCTCCTTCACCGCGCGCCGCGTCCTCGCGATCCAGCACGGACAGCCGATCTTCGCCCTGTCCGCCTCCTTCCAGCGCCACGAGGAGGGCTTCGAGCACCAGGCCGCCATGCCGTCCGCCCCGGACCCGGCCACGCTGCCCACCTCCGAGGAGCGGCTGCGCGGCTACGACCACCTCGACCCGTCGGTCGTGGCGCGGTTCCTTAAGGCGCGCGAGGCGATCGACGTGCGCTACGTGGACGAGCCGCCGTACGGCGCGTTCGGCGAGCCGCGCGAACCGCACTCCCAGGTCTGGTTCCGCACCAACGGCAAACTCGCGGACGACCCGCTCCTGCACGTCGTCCTCGCCACCTACGTCTCCGACATGACGCTCCTCGACTCGGTGCTCCTCGCGCACGGCCGCGGCGGCTGGGCGGTCGGTGACGTCGTCGGCGCGTCCCTGGACCACGCGATGTGGTTCCACCGCCCGTTCCGCGCCGACGAGTGGCTGCTCTACGACCAGGAGTCGCCGTCGGCCCACGGCGGCCGGGGCCTGGGCCAGGCCCGCATCTACACGCAGGACGGCCGGCTCGCCATCTCGGTGATCCAGGAAGGCGTGGTCCGCGCCCCCCGGGAACACTGAAGGGCATGACTTCCGCACAGCAGGGCGGCGGCGAGAGCACCTTCACGGTGATCGTCGCCGCCGTCGCCAATCTCGGGATCGCCCTCGCCAAGGCGGTCGCCGGCGTCATCAGCGGCTCCAGCGCGATGCTCTCCGAGGCCGCGCACTCGGTGGCCGACACGGTCACCGAGGTGCTGCTGCTCACCGCCCTCAGACGCAGCGAGAAACCCGCCGACGAGGACCATCCCCTCGGCCACGGCCCCGAGCGTTACATCTGGGCCCTGCTCGCCGCGGTCGCCACCTTCGTCGGCGGCGCGGTCTTCTCGCTCTACGACGGCATCCACACCCTGGTCCGGGGCGAGGAGCTCGGCGACCCGCTCGTGTCGTACGTCGTCCTCGCCGCGGCCTTCCTGCTGGAGGGCTACTCCCTGCGCACGGGGGTGCGCCAGGCGCGCGGCGAGGCCGCCCGCTTCAAGGCGCCCTTCCGGCGCTACCTGCGCCACACCCCCGACACCGCCGTGAAGGCCGTGGTCCTGGAGGACTCGGCCGCACTGGCCGGCCTGGTCCTCGCGGCCGGCGGCCTGCTCGGCGGGCAGCTCACCGGGTCCGGCGTCTGGGACGGCCTCGCGTCCCTGCTCATCGGCGTGCTGCTGCTGTACGTCGCCTGGGTGCTGGGCCGCTCCAACGCCGAACTGCTCATCGGCCGCCCGCTGCCCGCGCCGGTGCGGGAGCGGATCCGGGCCGAGCTGCTGGCCGTCGAGCACATCGAGGCCGTACTGGAGCTGACGACGCTCGTGCAGGGCCCGCGGGAGGCCCTGGTCGCCGCGAAGGTCGACTTCCGGGACGTGTCGACGGCCGCCCAGGTCGAGTGGGCCTGCGAACAGGCCGAACAGCGGCTGCGGGCGGCGTTCCCGGCGGTCGGCCGGGTCTACCTGGACCCGACGCCTACGCCGGACCCCACACCTACGCCGGACCCGACGCCTACGCCGGACCCCACACCTACGCCGGACCCCACACCTACGCCCGATCCGTCTGCGCCAGCCCCGCCTCCGCCAGCAGATACGCCGTCATCGGGTCGTAGTAGCGGGGGCTGACCACGTGGTCGTCGAGGGGGACCGCCACCTGTACGGTGCCTTCCGCCTCGGCGAGGAAGAGCGCCGGGTCGTTGCAGTCCGCGTAGCCGACGGAGTCGACGCCGTGCTGCCCCGCGTAGCCCGCCCAGCCGTGGTCGGCGACGACCAGGTCGGGCAGCGGGCGGCCCTCCTGCTCCAGGGTGGTGAGGATGGCCTTCATCGGCTCACCGGAGTGGGTGTGCCACAGCGTGGCCCCGTGCTCCAGCACCGCCACGTCCGCGAACTGCATGACGTAGCCCTCGTCGGTGCGCAGCCCGTCCGGGATGACGACGATCTCGCAGCCGGCGGCGCGCAGCGCGGCGGCCGTGGCGTGGTGCACGTCGAGCAGGCCGCCCGGGTGGCCGGTGGCGAACAGGACCCGCTGCCGCCCGTCGGCCGCCTTGCGCAGCCGGGCCGCGAGGCGGTCCAGGGCGGCCACCGTCAGACCGGGGTCGATGGTGTCCTGGCCGTACCGGTACTCGGGGTCGTCGTTCACCCCGACCCGTTCCGCCATCACCGCGAGCACGTCCTGCTCGTCGGTCCAGCGGTCGCCGAGCTCCAGGCCGAGCCAGAAGTTGCGGACGCCGTTGGCCAGCTGGCGGTAGTGGGAGAGGTTGTTCTCACGCGGGGTGGCGACTTCGCCCGCGATACGGGTCTTCACAAGGTGGTCGACGAGCTCGGCGCGGCTGGGTGTCCCGGGTATCGGCATGCCCCCCATTGTGAAGCAGGCGCCGGTCGGCTCACCCGGCATCCCGCCCCCTGGGACGGGGTCACGCCCTCGTCAGAGCCGCCGCAGCGCGAACCACAGCTCCATCCGTACGTCGGGGTCGTCCAGGTCCGCCGCCAGCAGGGCCGCGCACCGCGCGATCCGCTGCCGCACGGTGTTGCGGTGCACGGACAGCGCCACCGCCGTACGGTCCCAGCTGCCGTGCAGCGACAGCCAGGTGCGCAGGGTCTCGGTGAGCGCCGGGGCGGCGCCGATCGGCGCGAGCAGCGTACGGGCGTGTGCCTCGGCCTCGTCCCCGGGGACCAGGTCGGCGAGGGCCGGGCGGGCGCCGTGCCGGACCAGCGGGGCGCGCACGGCGCGGGCCCGGGCCAGGGCACGGGCCGCCTGGGCGTCGGCGAAGGTCCACTCGTGCGGGCCGACGGCGGCGCTGACGCCGAGCGTCCAGCCGGGCTGCGGGGCGGCTTCCCGGCCGGCCGGCACGAGGACCCGTACGACGTCCGGGGCGAGGTCGACCAGCGGGGAGCCGAGGGCCGTGCCCAGCGCGGAGGCGGCCACCGCGTCGGGCGCGTGGCCGTCCGGCCGGGCGTGCACGACGACCCACCGCTCACCGCCGAGCAGCGGCGCGACCGCCTCCGGCGCGGCCCCCAGCAGCAGCCGGACGAGCGCGGAGGAGCGGGCCGCGCCCGTACCGCTCTGCTGCTCGCCGGTGAGCAGGGACAGCAGCACGGCGGCGACGGAGGCGATGGTGTGGTCCCCGGGTGCGCCGTGCGGGGTGGCGACGCCGAGCACGAATCCCCGCCCGGCGCCCAGGGCGTAGGCGGCGAGACGGGTGCCGGCGACGGTGTCGGTCGCGGTGGCCGTGGCGGAAGCGCGCCCGGCCAGCACCCGCGTGAGCTCCGCCAGCGCCTCCCGCACCTCACCCGCCGGCTCCCTGCCCGCCGCCGCGGTCTGCGCCCCGTCCGGCCCGAACAGCACCGCCCGGCCGCCCACCCGCCGGGCGAGCTGCCGCAGCACCGACGGGACCGGGTCGGGGCGGGAGGCCGCGGCGGCGAGACTCTGCTGGGCCTCCGTGACGCGGCGCAGCTCGGTGTGCCGGGCCTCGGCCATCAGCTGCCAGAGCGCGCGGGCCACGCCCGAGAACGTGGTCTGCGGCGGAACCTCCACGAGCGGCAGCCCGTACGCCTCGCAGGCCGCGACCAGCGCCCGCGGGACCGTGTCGTGCACCGGTGCCACCCCGAAGCCGAGAGCGGCGCCGCCCGCCGCCACGATCCGTGAGACGTAGTCGTCGAAGTACGTGCCCGATCCCGCCGCCTCCGGGATGTGCACGCCCGCCGTCAGCAGCAGCTCGCCGCCCAGCAGATACGGGTAGGGGTCCGCCATCTCGGAGGTGTGCGCCCAGTGCACGACGACGCCGGGGTCGCACGGCCCGGCGATCTGCCGCAGGGCCAGGTCCTCGCGGGCCAGGAGGGCGGCGAGCGGCACCGGCGGGGTGGGCGGGACGGCGGGGTCCGGCATGGTGGACGTTTCCTCCATCGTGCTCGGCTCGAATGGAGGAAACGTACACTTCGCAGTCGCTTTCCGGCCACCTAGTGTCGGACTTGACAGGCCATGCCCGCAGGACGCTCGGGACGAGGTCAGGGGCAACCGGCGGTCACACGCGACGAAGAGCAGGAAAGAAGGCAGTTCCATGAGCGGCAACCAGACCCCCCGCGGCCCCGTCGACTCCTCCCGCATCCCGCGGTACGCCGGTCCCGCGACCTTCGCCCGGCTGCCGCGCCTGGACGAGGTCGGCCGCGCCGATGTCGCCGTGGTCGGTGTGCCGTTCGACTCGGGAGTCTCGTACCGGCCGGGCGCCCGCTTCGGCGGCAACGCGATCCGCGAGGCGTCCCGGCTGCTGCGGCCGTACAACCCGGCGCAGGACGCGTCCCCCTTCGCGCTGGCGCAGGTCGCGGACGGCGGCGACATCGCCGTGAACCCGTTCGACATCCACGAGGCCGTGGAGACCGTCGAGGCGGCGGCCGACGAGTTGCTCGGCACGGGCGCGCGGCTGATGACCCTCGGCGGCGACCACACCATCGCGCTGCCCCTGCTGCGCTCCGTGGCGAAGAAGCACGGCCCGGTGGCCCTGCTGCACTTCGACGCCCACCTGGACACCTGGGACACCTACTTCGGCGCGGAGTACACCCACGGCACCCCGTTCCGCCGGGCGGTGCAGGAGGGCATCCTCGACACCTCCGCGCTCTCGCACGTCGGCACCCGCGGCCCGCTGTACGGCAAGCAGGACCTCACCGACGACGAGAAGATGGGCTTCGGCATCGTCACCTCGGCGGACGTGTACCGGCGCGGCGCCGACGAGGTCGCCGACCAGCTCCGCCAGCGCATCGGCGACCGCCCGCTGTACATCTCCATCGACATCGACTGCCTGGACCCGGCGCACGCGCCCGGCACCGGCACCCCGGAGGCGGGCGGCATGACCTCCCGCGAGCTGCTGGAGATCCTGCGCGGGCTGGCGTCCTGCCACCTGGTCTCGGCGGACGTCGTCGAGGTGGCCCCCGCGTACGATCACGCGGAGATCACGTCGGTGGCCGCCTCCCACACGGCGTACGAACTGACCACGATCATGTCCCGCCAGATCGCCGAAACGCGCAAGGAGAACGAGGGCAAGTGACCCACGACCACGACCTGGTGCTCCGTCCCACGCCGGCCCAGACGGAGGCCGCGCTGAACCCGCCGCCCGGCCGCAACGGCGGGGACCTGGTCGTGGAGACGCTGGCCGGGCTCGGCGCGACGACGGTGTTCGGCCTGCCCGGCCAGCACGCCCTCGGCGTGTTCGACGCGCTGCGCCGCTCGGACCTGCGGTACATCGGCCTGCGGGTGGAGAACAACGCGGGGTTCGCGGCGGACGCGTACGGCCGGATCACCGGCGAGGCGGCCCCGCTGCTGCTGTCGACGGGCCCCGGCGCGCTGACGTCCCTGGCGGCGCTCCAGGAGGCCGCCGCCGCCAGCGCCCCCGTGCTGGCGATCAGCAGCCAGATCCCGACGGCGGGCCTCGGCGGCGGACGCCACGGCTATCTGCACGAACTGCCCGACCAGGCGGCCTCGTTCCGGGGCGTGGTGAAGTCGGTCCACACGGTCCGCGCCCAGTCCCAGATCCCCTCCGCGCTCGCGGACGCCTGGACGTCGGCGCTGACCGCTCCGCACGGCCCGGTGTGGGTGGAGATCCCGCAGGACGTGCTGCTGGCCCCGACGGCGATCCCGGTGGTGACGGGCGGCGACGCGTTCCCCGGCGAACTGCCCCCGCGCCCCGAACTGACGGCGCTGGCGGCCGACCTGCTGTCCCGTGCCGCCCGGCCCGCGATCATCGCCGGCGGGGGAGTGGTCCGGGCGGACGCGTCGAAGAAGCTGCGGCAGCTGGCGGAGACGCTCCGGGCACCGGTGGTGACCACCTTCGGCGGCAAGGGCGCGTTCCCCTGGACGCACCCGCTGTCCCTCCAGTCCTGGCTGGAGGACCGGCACACCACGGACTTCCTGGAGGACGCGGACGTCCTCCTGGTCGTCGGCTCGGGCCTCGGTGAACTCTCCTCGAACTACCACACGTTCAAGCCCCGCGGCCGGGTCATCCAGATCGAGGCGGACCTCGGCAAACTGGAGGCCAACCACCCCGCCCTCGGCATCCACGCGGACGCGCGCCTCGCGCTGCAGGCGCTGCTGGAGACGGTGACCGAGCGCGAGGACCCGTCCGCCCCGGAGCGCGTACGCGACCTGCTGGCCCGCGTCCGCGAGCGCATCGACGCCCAGGAACTCACCCTGGAACAGGACGTGCTGGCGTCCGTCCGCGCGGCCCTGCCGGCCGGCTCCCCGTCCTTCTGGGACATGACGATCCTGGCGTACTGGGCCTGGTCGGCCTTCGACGCGAAGGGCCCGAACACGATGCACTCGGCCCAGGGCGCCGGCGGCCTCGGCTACGCCTTCCCGGCGGCGCTCGGCGCGGCGGTCGCCGACCCGACCCGCCCGGTCCTCGCGGTCTCCGGCGACGGCGGCGCCCTGTACTCGATCGCCGAACTGGCCACCGCCCGCCAGTACGACCTGAACGTCACCTGGCTGATCGTCGACGACGGCGGCTACGGCATCCTGCGCGCGTACATGACGGACACCTTCGGCGAGACGACGGCGTCAGCGACGGAGCTGAGCCGTCCCGACTACGTGGCGCTGGCGCAGTCCTTCGGCGTCCCCGGGGTCCGGACGACCCCGGAGACGCTGGAGGGCGACCTCGCGAAGGCGCTGGCGTCGCCGGGGCCGTCAGTGGTGGTGCTCCCGGCGGTGCTGCGCATGTTCGCGGCCACGCACCTCGGCTGAGGGCGCGCCCCGCGCGTCGACCGGGGGCACACCACCGTCCGTCACCAGATCGCCTCGACCCACTCCGGGTGGTCGATGAACGGGTTGCGGTTCTTCTGGTACGTGTCGTAGATGACCTGGTTGCGGCGCTCCTCGAAGGTGTCCGGCGGGTCCTCGACGTTCCACTGCTTCAGGACCGACAGGCGGCCGTGCAGGGGGACGCTGCTGTTCGTGACGGCGTCGTTGGCCTCCAGGTCGGGCCAGCTGTCGTCGCCCTCGTAGCGGACGGCCATGTAGAGGATCATGCGGGCGACGTCGCCCTTGACGGCGTCGCGGGGCTCGAAGGAGTTCGAGTCGGTGAGGCTGCCGCCGGAGTTGGTGAAGCCGCTGCCGCCGTTGTCGAAGTCCTTGTTGCCCCGGATGCTGTTGACCTGCACGTCCTCGGGGCGCAGATGGTGCAGGTCGGTGCCGGGGCCGGCCGAGGTGCCGAAGTCGCCGTGGGACTGGGCCCACACGTGCTCACGGTTCCAGTTGCCGGTGCTGCCGCCGTTCAGGGTCTTGCTGCGGGAGATCCCGGAGTAGAGCAGCTTGACGTTGCCGCTGTTGTTCGGGTCCTGGTCGGTGACCTTCAGCGCCTCCCAGACGGCCGAGTACGAGAGCTTCGTCTGCGGGCTGATGATCGTGTGCAGCGAGGACTTGAGGCTCGTCCCGGTCTTGCCGACCGCGTTCTTGTAGTACGTCGTGTCGTACGCGGTCGTCGTGGCGGCGGCCGGGGTCGCGGTCAGCGCGGGGGCGGTGAGGCCGACCAGGACGGCGGAGACGGCGAGCGCCAGGGGCTTCCAGCGGCGTGTGCGTATGGGGCTGACGGGCATCGGGGGTGTCCGTTCTACGCGGGTTGATTGAGCGGGCAATCGGGAGCGTGACATGAACATGCATTCCTGTCCATGAACCGGACGTGTCCATCAGATGACCGGGTCCGGCAATCTGCCCTTTCTCCACGCGAGTTGACATACCAAAACGGCCCCCGGCCATGGCGCCGGGGGCCTTGGTGCCGCGTCGGCCGATCAGCCGACGTCCGCCGGGTCCAGGCGGTAGAGGGTCGACTGGTTCTGCGCGGACGAGGTGTCCGAGGACGTGCCCGAGGTCGTACCCGAGGACGTGCCCGAGGTCGCGTCGGTGGCGGAGTCGGTGGTGGAGCCGTACTCGCTCTCCTCCACCGCCGTGCCGTTCTTCTGCACCCACTCCGTCACCTCGGTGCTGACGCCGGAGTCGCCGCCCATGCCACCGCCCGTGCCGCCGCCACCGATCTGGAGGTAGTGCAGCTCGCCCTTCCTCACCAGCTCCTTGAGCCTGGCCAGGGTCATCGCCTTGTCGCTGCCGGACCAGCCCCACATGGAGATGACGGGTTCCCCGCTGCTCACGATGAGCTGCGCGGCACTCTGCGAACTCGACACGGCCAGCAGCCACGTGGCGCCGTCCTGGTGCTGCTTCAGGTACGAGACGAGCTCGCTGCTCGCGCCGCCGCCCATGCCGCCTCCGCCCATGCCGCCGCCCGCGCCGCCGGGCTGGCCGCCGGTGCCGCCGGGGGGCGTACCGCCCGTCTCGCCGGTGCCGCCGGGAGCCTGGTCCCCGCTCGGGCCGCCGGGCAGTTCCCCGGCGCCGCCGGGCACCATCTGCCCGCCGCCGGGACCGCCGCCCTCCTGTCCGGCCTGCCCGTCGGCCTGCGCGTCGCCCTGCCGGGTACCGCCCGGCAGCTCACCCCCGGCGAAGCCGCCCCGGCCGGCGCCCCCGCCGCCTCCGCCGCCGAAGCCGCTGCCCGTAGAAGGCCCGGCCGTCGGATTCGTACCGCCGCCCATGCCGCCCGCGCCGCCCGACCCGGACGGCACCGACCAGGTGTACGCGGCCGGGCCCGCCACCGCGGCGACGACCGCCGCGGCCACCGAGGCCGCCAGCAGCCGTACCCGGTCGCCGGAGCGGAAGAGAAGCAGGCCGGTGATCGCCAGGGCCATGACCACCGCGATCGTCGGCCACAGCCAGGTGTTCCAGCCGGCGGCCCGGCGCAGGAGGACGACGGACCAGATCGCCGTGACCGCCAGCGCCGCCGGCAGCACCCACGCCCAGCGCTTGTCGGCGCGGAAGGCGCGCAGCAGCATGACGCCGCCGCCACCGCACAGCGCCGCGATGCCCGGAGCGAGCGCGGTCGTGTAGTACGGGTGCATCGTGCCCTCGGCCATCGCGAAGGTGAGGTAGTGCAGGGCGGTCCAGCCGCCCCACAGCACCAGCGCGGCCCGCGTCGGGTCGGTGCGCGGGGCGCGGCCGCACAGGACCAGGCCGCCGGCGCAGGCGATCGCCGCGAAGGGGATCAGCCAGGAGATCTGGCCGCCGAGGATGTCGTTGAAGAGGCGTCCGAGGCCCGCCGTACCGGAGAAGCCGCCGCCTCCTCCGCCGCCGCCCCCGCCGTTGCCCTCGCCGCCGAAGATCCGGCCCAGGCCGTTGTAGCCCATGATCAGGTTCCAGGCGCTGCCGTCGGTCGAGCCGCCGATGTAAGGCCGTTCCGAGGTGGGCACCAGGGACACGGCCGCCGCCCACCAGAAGCTGGAGACCGCGAGCGCCACGGCCGCCAGGGCCAGGTTGACGGCCTTCTTCTTCCAGCCGAGCCCCGACGCGTACACGTACACGGCGAAGACGGCCGGCAGGGCGATGTAGCCCTGGAGCATCTTGGTGTTGAAGGCGAGCCCGAAGCAGACGGCCGAGCCGATCAGCGGCAGCAGCCTGTCGGTGCGGACGGCCCGCAGCGCCAGCGCCGCGCCGCCCACCATCAGCAGCACGAGCAGTGTGTCGGGGTTGTTGTCGCGGTTGATGGCGACCGTGATCGGGGTGAGGGCGAGGACCAGCGCGGCGACGGCCGCCGCCGCGTGCCCGAACACCCGCTTCACGGACGCGTGCAGGACCCAGATCGTGCCGAGCGCGGCGGCGATCACCGGCGCCATCATCTGCCAGGTGCCGTACCCGAGGATCCGGCACGACAGGCCCATGACCATCAGCGCGAAGGGCGGCTTGTCGACGGTGATGAAGTTGCCGGCGTCCAGCGAGCCGAAGAACCAGGCCTTCCAGCTCTGCGTGCCGCTCAGCACGGCGGCGCTGTAGAAGCTGTTGAGGCCGGAGCCGGACAGGTTCCAGGCGTACAGCACCGCCGCCAGGATCAGGATCGCGACCAGTGCGGGGAGCGACCAGCGGGGTGCCGGGTCCGGGGGCGCCGCGGGCGGGGCCGGCGGCGCCGGGTCGGGGGTCACGGTGGTGTCGGGGTGTGGATCGGTGGCTGAGGTCACCCGCGCATGATCTGAAGCGGGGGTGGGTGCGCGCTGTGCCGGACCTTGTCCCCGCCTGTGAATACGCACAGGACACGGTCACGCCTCGGTCAGCCTCTGCCCAACAGGGCACGCACTCGTACAGCCTTCGCCCAACTCGGGGACGGGCTCGTACAGCCTTTGCCCAACGCGGGCACGGACTCGTACAACCTTTCCCTCGAACTCATGAGTCAACAGGGGCATGACTCACGGGATACCCAGACGCGCGAGAGTGGTGGCGGCCGGCGTGGGAGCCGGCGTCCTCCTGCCCCTCGTGGCCGCCGCCGCGCCGGCCGCCGCCGCCACACCGACCGTCAGCTGCACGTCCGCCAGGGCGGGCCTCGCCGACAAGCTGAAGAAGGACATCACCGCGGCTCTCGCGACCCGCAAGGGCACGGTCGCCGTCGGCGTCCACGACCGCACCACCAACACGACCTGCACCCTGCGCCCCTCGACCGCCTTCGACTCCGCCAGCGTCGTCAAGGTCACCGTCCTCGCCACGCTCCTGTGGGACGCGAAGAAGCACAACCGCTATCTCACCGACCGCGAGACCACCCTCGCCAAGGCCATGATCACCAAGTCGGACAACGCCGCGACCAGCACGCTGTGGAAGCAGCTGGGCCTGACCAAGATCAAGGGCTTCCTCACCGCGGCCGGCATGACCCAGACCAAGCCCGGCGCGAACGGCTACTGGGGCCTGACCCAGATCACCGTCACCGACCAGCAGAAGCTGCTCAAGCTGATCACCGCGAAGAACACGGTCCTGAGCGACAACTCCCGCGCCTACATCGTCAAGCTGATGGGCCAGGTCGTCTCCTCCCAGCGCTGGGGCACACCGTACGGAGTGCCGTCCGGAGTCTCCGTGGCCGTCAAGAACGGCTGGCTCCAGCGGGCCACCAACGGCTGGCGGGTGCACAGCGTCGGCGCGTTCAAGGGCAACGGCCACGACTACGTGATCACGGTGCTGACCCACGGGAACAGCACCATGAACTACGGCATCACGACCATCCAGGGCGTGGCCAAGGCCATCCACCGGGACCTCGCCGCGAGTTGACGCCTGATGCTTCACGAGCCGGTCTCCCGTAGGTCACCCGCCCCTCCTACGGTGGCGTCCATGCGACTGAGAACCGTCCTCGCGACCACCACCGCGGCCCTGGCGGCGGCCACCTGTCTGTCCGCCGCCACACCCGCCCGTGCCGGGGCGGGCCACGCCTGTTCGTCCGCCGTCTCCCTCGACCGCTTCTCGGACGCGCTCGACAAGACGGCGTACGACGGCACCTTCGTCGGCAACCTGTCCGCGCTCGCGGTGGACAGGGACGGCTCGCTCGCCGCCCTCTCCGACCGGTCGTCCCTGTTCGGCCTGGACCTGAAGACCCTCCAGCCCCGTCGGGTCGTCCCGCTCGCCGACGAGAACGGCACCGCGCTCGACGCCGAGGGGCTGGTGACCGACCGGGACGGCACCCGGCTCATCACCTCGGAGACCGAGCCGTCGATCCGCCGGTACGGCCGCGACGGCGCGATCCTCGACCGTCTCCCGGTCCCGCCCGCCCTCCAGGTCGCCCCGGCCGGCCGGGCCGTCCCCAACGGCACCTTCGAGGGGTTGACCCTGCTCCCCGGCGCACGCACCGTGCTCGCGTCCATGGAGTACGCCCTGTCCGGCGACAGCACGGGCACCGTCCGCTTCCAGACCTGGCGGCGGACGGGGAACGGCCGCTTCGCGCTCGCCGCCCAGTACGCCTACCCGGTCGACACCGGCCTGGGCGTCCCCGAGGTGCAGGCCCTCCCCGACGGCCGCCTGCTCGTCCTGGAACGCGGCTTCACCTCCGGCGTCGGCAACACCGTCCGCCTCTACCTGGCCGACCCCCGGCGCGCCACGGACACCAGCGGCGTCGGGAACCTGACGGGCCAGGCCGGCGTCCGCCCGGTCCAAAAGACCCTCCTCGCCGACCTCGCGGACTGCCCGTCCCTCGGCGCCACGGCGAAGCAGCCCCAGCCCAACCCGCTGCTCGACAACATCGAGGGCATGGCCGTCACCGGCCGCGCGGGCGACCGCCTGAAGGTGCTGCTGGTGAGCGACGACAACCAGAACGCCGTGCAGACGACCCGGTTCCTCTTCTTGCGGGTACGTGTCTGAACCCGCTCCCTTTGACTCCCCCCGACTCCCTCCGACTCCCTCCGATTGACTGCCCCGACTCCCTCCGACTGTTGCGGAGGGATGAAATCCGCTTCCCGCCGCGTTGGTGCCTTCTGGAAGATCAGGTATCGAGGAGGGCACCGCGTGGCAGCGCAACCGGGGGACACACAGAGCTGGGCGCGCAGGCTGGCCGGCTACGCGTGGCGCCATCCCAGGAACGTCGTCCTCGCCCTCGGCGCCAGCCTCGCCGGCATGGCCGTCATGGCGCTGGTCCCCCTGGTCACCAAGGTGATCATCGACGACGTGATCGGCGACCACAGCCGGTCCATGGCCCCCTGGGCGGGCGCCCTGATCGTCGCGGCCCTGCTGGTGTACGTCTTCACCTACGTCCGCCGCTACTACGGCGGCCGCCTCGCCCTCGACGTCCAGCACGACCTGCGCACGGAGATGTTCGAGACGATCACCCGCCTCGACGGCCGCCGTCAGGACGAGCTGTCGACCGGCCAGGTCGTCGGCCGCGCCACCAGCGACCTCCAGCTCATCCAGGGCCTGCTCTTCATGCTCCCGATGACCATCGGGAACATCCTGCTCTTCCTGATCTCCCTGGTGATCATGGCGTGGCTGTCCCCGCCGCTCACCCTGGTCGCCGTGGCCGTCGCGCCCGCCCTGTGGTGGATCGCCCGGCGCAGCCGCACGAAACTGCACCCCGCCACCTGGTACGCCCAGGCCCAGGCCGCCGCCGTCGCGGGCGTGGTCGACGGCGCCGTCAGCGGCGTCCGCGTGGTCAAGGGGTTCGGGCAGGAGGACCAGGAGACCGGGAAGCTCCGCGAGGTCGGCCGCCGGCTGTTCGCGGGACGCCTGCGCACCATCCGCTTCAACTCCCGGTACACCCCGGCCCTCCAGGCGGTCCCGGCCCTCGGCCAGGTCGCGATGCTCGCCCTCGGCGGCTGGCTCGCGGTCCGCGGGCACATCACGCTCGGCACGTTCGTCGCCTTCTCCACCTACCTCGCCCAGCTCGTCGGCCCGGTCCGGATGCTCGCCATGGTCCTCACGGTCGGCCAGCAGGCCCGCGCGGGCACCGAGCGCGTCCTGGAGCTGATCGACACCGAGCCGTCGATGAAGGACGGCACGAAGGAACTGCCCGCCGACGCCCCCGCCAGCGTCGAGTTCGACGACGTCTGCTTCGGCTACGACGCCGCCCCCGGCAGAACCACTCCGGTGCTGCGAGGACTCTCCTTCGAGATCCGCCCCGGCGAGACCCTCGCCGTCGTCGGCTCCTCCGGCTCCGGCAAGTCCACGGTCTCCCTGCTGCTGCCCCGCTTGTACGACGTGACGCACGGCGCCGTCCTCATCGGCGGCCACGACGTCCGTGAGCTCACCCTCGACTCGCTGCGGTCCGCGATCGGCCTGGTCCCCGAGGACTCGTTCCTCTTCTCGGACACGGTCCGCGCGAACATCGCGTACGGCCGCCCGGACGCCACCCAGGAGGAGATCGAGAACGCCGCCCGCGCCGCCCAGGCGGACCGTTTCATCGCCGAGCTGCCCGACGGCTACGACACCAAGGTCGGCGAGCACGGCCTCACCCTGTCCGGCGGCCAGCGCCAGCGCGTCGCGCTCGCCCGCGCCCTGCTCACCGACCCGCGCCTGCTGGTGCTCGACGACGCCACCTCCGCCGTGGACGCCCGCGTCGAGCACGAGATCCACCAGGTCCTCCAGCAGGTGATGCGGGGCCGGACCACCCTGCTGATCGCCCACCGCCGCTCCACCCTCAACCTCGCCGACCGCATCGCCGTCCTGGACGCCGGCCGGCTCGCCGACGTCGGTACGCACGAGGAGCTCCAGCAGCGCTCCGCCCTCTACCGCCGCCTCCTCACCGACCCGGACGAGCTGGGCGGCGTCTCCCCGGGCCACGCCCGGCCCGTTCCCCCGGCCGAGGACACCTCCGTACGGGAGGAACTGGACGCCGAGTTCGACGCCGAGCGCGGGGTGACCCCCCGGCTGTGGACCGGTGACCGCGAGCCGAAGGACCTCGCCCTGGCCGGCACCCCGGCCACCCCCGAACTCCTCGCCCAGGTCGAGGCGCTGCCCCCGGCGGCCGACACCCCGGACATCGACGAGGCGCGGGCGGTCAGGCCCGAGGAGTCGTACGGCCTGCGCCGGCTGCTGGCGGGCTTCCGTCTCCCGCTGCTGGTCAGCCTGGCCCTGGTCGCCGTGGACGCCGGGACCGGACTCCTGCTCCCGGTGATGATCCGGCACGGCATCGACGACGGCGTCACCCGGATGGCGCTGGGCGCGGTCTGGGCCGCCTCCCTGCTCGCCCTGGCCGCCGTCGGGATCCAGTGGGCCGCGCAGGTCGGCGAGATGCGGATGACCGGCCGGACCGGTGAACGGGTCCTGTACGCGCTGCGGCTGAAGATCTTCGCCCAGCTCCAGCGGCTCGGACTGGACTACTACGAGCGCGAGCTGACCGGCCGGATCATGACGCGGATGACGACGGACGTCGACGCGCTCTCCACCTTCCTGCAGACCGGCCTGGTCACCGCGTTCGTCTCGGTCGTCACGTTCTTCGGCATCATGGGCGCCCTGCTGGTGATCGACGTCGAACTCGCGCTCGTCGTGTTCGCGACCCTGCCCCCGCTGATCGTCGCCACGTTCTTCTTCCGCCGGGCGAGCGTGAAGGCGTACGAACTCGCCCGTGAGCGGGTGTCGCTGGTCAACGCCGACCTCCAGGAGTCGGTGTCCGGGCTGCGGATCGTGCAGGCCTTCCGGCGGGAGCGGGACGGCGCGGCGCGGTTCGCGAAGCGCAGTGACAGTTACCGCCAGGCCCGTATCCGGGGCCAGTGGCTGATCTCGGTCTACTTCCCCTTCGTGCAGTTCCTGTCGTCGGTGGCCGCGGCGGCCGTCCTGATCGCGGGCGCGGGCCGGGTGGACGACGCGACGCTCACCACCGGCGCGCTGGTCGCGTACCTGCTCTACATCGACCTGTTCTTCGCCCCCGTCCAGCAGCTCTCCCAGGTCTTCGACGGCTACCAGCAGGCGACCGTCTCGCTGGGCCGCATCCAGGAGCTGCTCCAGGAACCCACCTCCACGAAGGCCCCGGACGAGCCGCTCGACGTCCTGTCCCTGCGCGGCGAGATCGCCTTCGAGGACGTGCGCTTCGCGTACGGCGACGACGAGGAGGCCCTCGGCGGCATCGACCTGCGCATCCCCGCCGGGCAGACGGTCGCCTTCGTCGGCGAGACGGGCGCCGGCAAGTCGACCCTGGTGAAGCTGGTCGCCCGCTTCTACGACCCGACGAGCGGCCGGGTGACCGTCGACGGCACGGACCTGCGCGCCCTCGACCTCACCGCGTACCGCCACCGCCTCGGGGTCGTCCCGCAGGAGGCGTACCTCTTCCAGGGCACCGTCCGCGACGCCATCGCCTACGGCCGCCCGGACGCCACCGACGCGGAGGTGGAGGCGGCGGCCCGCACGGTCGGCGCGCACGAGATGATCGCCACGCTGGAGGGCGGCTACCTGCACGAGGTCGCCGAACGCGGCCGCAACCTCTCGGCCGGCCAGCGCCAGCTGATCGCCCTGGCCCGCGCCGAACTCGTCGACCCGGACGTCCTGCTGCTCGACGAGGCCACGGCGGCCCTGGACCTGGCCACGGAGGCCCAGGTCAACCAGGCCACCGACCGCATCGCGGGCCGCCGTACGACCCTCGTGGTCGCCCACCGGCTCACCACCGCCGCCCGCGCGGACCGGGTGGTCCTGATGGACCGGGGCCGGGTCGCCGAGGACGGCACGCACGAGGAGCTGCTGGCACGGGGCGGGCGGTACGCCGAGCTGTGGCGGACGTTCGTGGGCGCGGCCGAGCCGGAGGAGCCGGTCGGCGCCGCGCAGTGAGCGCCCCGGGCCGCGAGTCCCCGTGACGGTCGTGCAACCGTCCGGCACAGGTGCCGCGTCCGTACACCTGTACGCCGGTCGTGTGGTGCGGGAGGGACGACAGTGGACTGTGGTGCGATACGGCGGCGCCTCGCGCTCGGGATGGCCGTGCTGACCGCGTCCGGCCTGCTCGCGCTCGCCACTCCGGGCGAGGCCCAGGCCGCCGCCTCGTCCTGCGCCGGACGCAAGGTCAAGACCCTCACGTTCTCGACCGGTTCGGTGCGCGTCTACAAGCGGAGCGGCTGGGTCTGCGCCGTCACTCTCGCCAAGAGGCCGGGCACGCGGCGGTACATGATGGTCAGCGTGCAGGCGCGCGGTCTCCGCCCGGTGACGGACGAGGGGCTGTACACGCGCCGCGCGGGGCCGGTGGAGACGCACGCCGGCCAGCGGCGGGTGCGGGTGAAGGGCGCGGTGGGCGGACGGTCCGTCGACTCCGGCTGGGTGCGCCTGTGACCGCTCCCTAGAGGGTTTTCCCCATCGACCCGCCATCTCCCCTGGTGCCGGGGCCACTTGCTCCGCTAGCTTCCGGCGCACAGAGGTACGTCACAGGGGAGGGTGCATGCGCAAGGCGCTCAGATGGCTGCTGGCGCTCACCGTGCTCATAGGCACGCTGAGCACGGCGGGGGCGGCCACCGCCGCCGAGCCGAAGGCCGCGGACATCAAGGACCAGCTGCTCTCCGTACCGGGGATGAGCCTGATCGAGGAGAAGCCGTACCCCGGGTACCGCTTCTTCGTCCTCAACTACACCCAGCCGGTCGACCACCGCAACCCGTCCAAGGGCACGTTCCAGCAGCGGATCACCGTGCTGCACAAGGACGTCTTGCGCCCGACGGTCTTCCACACCGGCGGCTACAGCGTCTCCACGAACCCCAGCCGCCGCGAGCCCACCCAGATCGTGGACGGCAACCAGGTCTCCATGGAGTACCGCTTCTTCCCCCCGTCCCGTCCCGCCCCGGCCGACTGGAGCAAGCTGGACATCTGGCAGGCCGCCGCCGACCAGCACCGCATCTTCACGGCGCTGAAGCCGCTCTACTCCAAGAAGTGGATCTCCACAGGCGGCTCCAAGGGCGGCATGACCGCCACCTACTACGAGCGCTTTTACCCCCGTGACATGGACGGCGTCGTCGCCTACGTCGCCCCCAACGACGTCGTCAACCACGAGGACTCGGCCTACGACCGCTTCCTCGCCACCGTCGGCACCAAGGAGTGCCGCGACCGGCTGAACGCGGTCCAGCGCGAGGCGCTGGTGCGCCGCGAGCCCCTGGAGAAGAAGTACGCGGCGTACGCGGCCGACAACGGCTTCACCTTCGACACCATCGGCAGCCTGGACAAGGTCTACGAGGCGGTCGTCCTCGACTACGTCTGGGGCTTCTGGCAGTACAGCCTGCTCTCCGACTGCGACTCCATCCCGGCGGACGCGAAGAACGCGACCGACGACGACATCTGGAACTCGGTCGACTCGGTCTCCGGGTTCTCCTCCTACACCGACCAGGGCCTGACGACGTACACGCCGTACTACTACCAGGCGGGCACCCAGCTGGGCGCGCCGACGATCCGGTTCCCGCACATCGAGAAGCGGTACATCCGCTACGGCTACCAGCCGCCCCGGAACTTCGTGCCGCGCTCGATCCCGATGCGGTTCCAGCCGTTCGTCATGCGGGACGTGGACACCTGGGTCCGGCACAACGCCCGGCAGATGCTCTTCGTCTACGGCCAGAACGACCCCTGGGGCGCGGAGCCGTTCCGCCTGGGCAAGGGCGCGAAGGACTCGTACGTCTTCACCGCCCCCGGCCTCAACCACGGCGCGAACGTGGCCGGTCTGGTCCCCGACCAGAGGGCGCTGGCCACGGCCAGGATCCAGCAGTGGGCGGGCGTCGCCCCCGCCGCGGTCCAGGCGGACCCGTCGGCGGCCAGGCCGCTGGCGAGGTTCGACGCGAAGCTGGACCGGCGGGACGTGGAGCGCGAGCCCGCGCTGCGGCCGTAAGCCGCCCGCCGCGCCCGGCCGTTGACGGCCCGGCGGGTCACACCGGCCGGGCGCAGCCCACCGGCTGACCGCCGCCGAGCTGGACGTACAGGGCCGTCGACAACGGGCACTCCGCCCGGCTGTCGACGGCCTTCGTCACCTTGTGCTGCGGCTTCTTCGCGCCCGTGCCGTCGCACGCGGTCTCGCGGACCTGTCCGTCGCCCAGGCCGTAGACGCAGTCGCCGACGATGGTGCGGGGACCGCCTCCGCCGCCCGGGTCGCCGGGATGCGGCGGCGCCAGGCTGCGCATGCAGGCGTAGCCCCGCGGCACGGCCCCGTCGCCGTCCTCGTCCGACGCCGGGCTCTGCTCGCTGATGTGCAGGACGAAGTCCGTGGTCGCCGGGCACGGCGGACCGTCGCCCACCGTGCCGTCGTGCCGCGCCACCACCCGGGCCGCCGCCCGCTCGCCGGCACAGGCGACCTCCGTGAAACTGGTCGTCCCGAAGGAACTGCACTCGTCGATCCCGAGGAACACCGCCCCGTACCCGGAGGGCCGGGCCGGCGCCGCCGACGCCGACGCCGACGTCGCGCCCCCCAGCCGGCTCTCCTCCCCGCCGCCCCCGGAACCGGGTCCCTGGCATCCCGTCAGCAGGGCGGCGAGCAGCGCCGACAGCGCGCACACCGCCCCCACGGAACGTCTCTTCCGCATCGCCATCCCCCGACACCCCCGCCCAGCGTGACCCGCCGGGACGGGGCCACGCCAGATATGCGGGGCGCTTTGCGCCTTTTGGTGACGGTGCGCCGTTTGCGTGGCGTATGAGGTCTACGTCTGGTACGACAGCCCGTGTCCGACCGGGTACAGCACCCGCGCCGGATCGTCCGCGTGCTGCACCGGCACCGGCAGTCTCCCGCGCGGCCCGACCCGTCCCGCGATCACCCGGGCCGCCGCCCGCAGTTCGACGTCGGTCCAGCAGTACGCCGCCAGGCAGGCCGGCACGGACGGCAACTGGGCCACGTCGTACGGATTGCGGAGCGCGACCGCCACCACCGGCCTCCCGGTCGCCACCAGTTGCTCGACCAGCGTCTTCTGCGAGCCGGCCGCCGTGACGTTGTACGTCCCCACCACCACCGCGTCCACGTCCCGCGCCGCCGCGACGGCCCGGGCGACGGTGGCGGCGGAGGGCGCCGTGCCGGTCGGCAGGGCGGTGGCCGTGAAGCCCAGCTCGGTGAGCGCGCCCGCGAGGACCCCGGTGGGCGGCCCGGTCGTCCCCGACGGCGAGGCGGGATCCGCGCCGACGACGAGGAGGCGGGGGTGCCGGCGGCGGGAGAGCGGCAGCAGGCCCCCCTCGTTCACCAGCAGCGTGGTCGTCCGCTCGGCGATCCGGTCGGCCGCCGCCAGGTGCGCCGGGGTGCCGACCGTGCGGGTGACCCCGGCCCGGCTGACGTACGGCTCCTCGAACAGCCGCAGTTTCGCCTTCAGCCGCAGAATGCGCAGGACCGACGCGTCGAGCCGCTCCTCGGTCAGCTCTCCGTCCCGCAGGGCCTTCAGGACGGCGTTCCACGCGACGTCCAGGGAGGGCGGGTTGAGGAGCTGGTCCACGCCGGCCTTGAGCGCGAGCACGGGCACCCGGTCGTCGCCGTACTTGGTGCGGACGCCCTCCATGCCGAGGGAGTCGGTCACCACGACCCCGTCGTAGCCGAGTTCGCCGCGCAGGATGCCGGTGAGGACCGGGTGGGAGAGGGTGGCCGGGTCGCCGGAGTCGTCGAGGGCCGGGAACTGGATGTGCGCGGTCATGACCGAGTCGATGCCGGCCCGGATCGCCGCCCGGAAGGGCACGGCGTCCAGCTCCTCCCACTGCGCGCGGCTGTGCGTGATGACCGGGAAGCCGTAGTGGCTGTCGACGGCGGTGTCACCGTGCCCGGGGAAGTGCTTGGCGGTCGCGGCGACCCTCGCCCCCTGGTACCCGGCGACCTCGGCGGCCACCAGGGCGGCCACCGCGTCCGGTGCGGAGCCGAAGGAGCGCACGCCGATGACCGGGTTGGCCGCATTGACGTTCACGTCGGCGACCGGGGAGTAGTTCTGCCGCACGCCCATCGCCCGCAGCTCCCGCCCGGCGATCCGGCCGAGGGTGCGGGCGTCGGACCGCGACCGGCCGGCGCCGACGGCCATCGCGCCCGGGAAGAGGGTGGCGGGCTCGCCGATCCGGCACACCGCGCCGTGTTCCTGGTCGGTGGAGATGAGCACGGGCAGTCCGCGCGGCTGCTCCAGGGACGCCCGCTGGATGCCGTTCGACAGGTCGGCGATCTGGTGCGGGTCGCGGGTGTTGTGCGCCCAGGTGAAGTAGATGATCCCGCCGACCCGGTACTTCGCGATCAGCTCGGCGGCCGTGCGGACGCCCAGCTCCTTGAGGTTGGCGTCGATGTCGGCCTGGTCGGGGGCGGTGGCCGAGTGGCCGTACACCCGTGTCACGAAGAGCTGGCCGGCCTTCTCCTCCAGGGTCATCCGGGAGATCAGGGCGCGGAGCCCGCGGTCGTCCGGGGTGCCCGCGTACGCGGTCCCGCCGGCGGTCAGTGCGGCGGTGACGCCGGCGGTGGCGGCGGCGGCCAGGAGGGTGCGTCTGGACGGCTGTGCGGTGTTTCCCGTGCTTCCGGTGCCGGAGTCGCGCACGAGCGCTCCTTCCCTCTGAAGGAAACTTCCGAGGAGTCACGAATATCCGGGAAGTTTCTGCCAGTCAAGGGGATGCACGGTAACCGGCGGAGGGCCGCCATCGGCGCTGTGGGAGGGGGGCGCGCCGATGGCGGTGTGCTGCCGGCCGCGGTCCGGCGGAGAGGGTGGGTCAGCGTTCGCAGCCAGCAGCGAGGCCGACACCGCACCACGGTGACTCTCCGACAGCTTGCGGGTTGGACGAGCGGGAGGGGACCGGGGTTCCCGGCCGGGGCCCGATTCTCCGAAGTCGGGGAGCACGGGTCGGCAGAGGCGCACGGGGCGGGCGGGCCGGCGCCCGGACGGACTCGTCCCGGGCCCTCCGCAACGGCCGCCGTACGGCGTGGGGCCGGCGCGTGGACCAGCTGCTGCGTGCCACCGCACTGCCGCTCCTGACCGTGCTCGGTGCCCTCGCCCTCACCCTCGTCCTCGGCCTGTTCACCGGGCCGGCCGTGCGCGTCCGCCGCCGGGGGAGCGCGGGCGGGGCGCTGCCCGGGGCGACGGCGGCCCACGACGAGGCGTTCCACGGCACGGCGGCGGACGCGTACCGCGAGCCACGGCACGGCGGCGGACGCGTACCACGAGCCCCGGCTCCCGGCGGACCGCAGGGCACCGTCGCCGGGGCGGCAGGCGCCGCCGCCGGCACGGGCGGCACGCGGAGGTTCCCGCTCCGGCGAAAGCCCGCCTGGGAGGCCCTTGCCTGCGTCCGCCGGTGCGGGGACTTCCGCCGCCGCGGTGTCAGGCGGAGTCGTTGAGCAGCCGGGCGAGGTGTTCCCGGCCGGCCTCCAGCAGGTCGGGCAGCGGTGCCGCCGCCTCGTACCACCGCTTCTCGTACTCCCAGCACAGCCAGCCGTCCCAGCCGTGCCGGGACAGGACCTCCACGCACTCCGCGAGCGGCAGCACGCCGGTGCCGAGCGTCACCGGGGTCGTGTCGTCGGCGGAGGCGACGTCCTTGACCTGCACGTAGCCAAGGAACGGCGCCAGGGCCGCGTAGGACTCCGAGGGCTGCTCGCCGCCCAGCCAGGTGTGCATGACGTCCCACAGCGCGCCCACCTGGCGGTGGCCGACCGGGCCGAGGATCCGGATCGCGTCGGCGCCGGTGCGGTGCGAGTCGTGGGTTTCCAGCAGGATGCGGACGCCGACGTCGGCGGCGTACTCCGCGGCCGTGCCGAGCCGCCGCGCGGCGGTCGCGTCCGCCTCCTCCCGGCTCTGCTCGGTACCGCCGCCGGGGAAGACCCGGACGTAGGGCGCGCCGAGGTCACGGGCGAGGTCGAGGAGCCGGCGGATCTCCTCGATCACGGCCTCGTCGTCCCCGGGCGCGGCCACGCGCGCGTAGCCGGCGAGGCCGAGCAGCTCCACCCCCGCCGCCTTGAACCCGGCCGCCACCTCGGCGCGCCGGGTGTGGTCGAGGCCGGGGTGCACCGGCTCCTCCGGGTGGGCGCGCAGTTCCACGCCGTGATAGCCGTACGTGCTCGCGAGCCGCAGCACGTCGGGGAGGGGGAGGCCGGGAACGCCGAGGGTGGAGAACGCCAGTTTCATGGTCCCTACTGTCACTCGCGGGGCTGTTCGGGTCCAGACGGGGCCGGTCCGTGTCGGCGCCTGTCCGTCCCTCACCCGTGCCCTGCGGATCCGTCCGTCACTCCCCCGACTCCTCCCCGCCCTGGAGATCCAGCCGCCCTTCGTGCCCGGTGAGGTCCTTGCCGAAGGAGCGGTGGGGTCTGGCGGCGGTCAGGACGGAGCCGTGGCGCCGGCGGATCCGGCGGGCGCCGGCCGGGATGTCGGTGGTCCACGCCGTGCAGTCCAGGTCCTCCACCGATCGGGTCGCCATGGGCATCGAGGCGCCGGGCAGCCACCTGGAGCGTGCTCCTCGGTATCCCGGTGCTCCTCGGAATCCCGTGATCCTCGGCATCCCGGTGCTCTTCCGGCTCGTCAGGTTCCCGACTGCCGTCGTGACGCACGTCCGCCGCTCCCCGGCAGACGCCGGCACCAAGGCCGCACGACCGCACCGGCACCGGCTCCCTCAACCGCGCGGCCCCCCGGAGGACCCCCGCACCGGCACTGGCTCCCTCAGCCGCGCGGCCCTCCGGAGGACCCCCGCACCGGCACTGGCTCCCTCAGCCGCGCGGCCCTCCGGAGGACCCCCGCACCGGGACCGGCTCCCTCAGCCGCGCGGCCCTCCGGAGGACCCCCGCACCGGGACCGGCTCCCTCAGCCGCGCGGCCCCCCGGAGGAGCCCCGCACCATCAACTCCCCCCGGATCATCGTGATGCCCCCCGGCGGCGGCTCCTCGCGCCCCATCGCGATCCGTCCGGCCCGCGCCCCAGCCTCCGCGAGCGGCAGCCGCACCGTCGTCAGCGACGGCACCGTGTCGACGCTGAACGGAAGGTCGTCGAACCCGGCCACCGAGACGTCCTCCGGGATCCGCCGCCCGGACTCCCGCAGCGCCGCGCACGCCCCGAGCGCGACGGAGTCGTTCGCGGCGACCACGGCCGTCAACGACGGGTCCCGGCGCAGCAGTTCCAGCGTGGCCTCGTACCCCGAACGCCGGTCGTACCGCCCGTGGACGGTCCAGCGGGGGTCCTCCGCGATGCCGTGGGCCGCGAGCGCCGCCCGGTGCCCCTCCAGCCGGTGCCGGGTCGTCGTCCGCTCCTCGGGTCCCGCGATGTACCCCAGCCGCCGGTGCCCGAGCCCGATCAGATGCTCGGTCAGCTCCCGCCCGCCGCCACGGTTGTCGAAGGTCAGCGCGATGGCGCGGGTCTCCGGCGCCGGCGGCCGTCCGCACAGCACCACCCGCGTGCCCGCCTCCGCCAGCTTGCGCAGCTTCGCCGACATCGCCGCCGCGTGCGGTACGTCCTCCACGGCCCCGCCGGTCAGCACGACCGCCGCCGCCCGCTGCCGCTGCAACAGCGTGAGGTAGGTCAGCTCACGCTCCGGCGAGCCCCCGGTGTTGCACACCACCGCGAGTCTCTCCCCGCCGGCCCGGCCGCCCGGCCCCCCGATCTCCGACTGGATCGCGCTCGCCATGATCCCGAAGAACGGGTCGGCGATGTCGTTCACCAGGATTCCGACCAGGTCGGACGTGGCCGCCGCCAGCGCGCTCGCCGGGCCGTTGAGCACGTAGTCCAGTTCGTCCACCGCCCGCAGCACCCGCTCGCGGGTGGTGGCCGCCACGGGATAGTTCCCGTTCAGCACGCGCGACACCGTCGCGGGCGAGACCTGCGCGCGGGCCGCCACGTCCGCCAGGGTCACCGTCATCTCGTCGTCCTCCGGTCGCGCATCTCGTCGTATGTCCTCTCGGACGGCCGCCGCCCCGGGAGCGGGCCGCCGTCCTCGTCACCCGGCCGGGGCCTCCCGGACGGGCCGCCGTCTGCGAAGACAGGCCGCCCGCGGCCACGGTTCCGATCGTGTCGAGCAGACCCTAAAGCCCCGCCCCCGGGTTGTTCGCCACCTCGAACAACTCGACCCCGTCACGGTCTTGTCCGACCGCCGCTCAGAGGCTAGCTTCTCCTCAGATAGAAAGCGCTTGCTGTACCGCTCATCAGTAGAGGCGTACGCGGCGCGCACAACCGCGTACGAAACGCGCATGAACGCTGCGTACGACGCCTGCGAAGGGAATGACGTGACACGCAAGACGGTGCGTATCGCCATGAACGGCGTGACCGGGCGCATGGGCTATCGCCAGCACCTGGTCCGCTCCATCCTGGCCCTCCGCGAGCAGGGCGGCCTCGACCTCGGCGACGGCACCGTGCTGTGGCCGGAGCCGATCCTGCTCGGCCGCCGCGAGCACGCCCTCAGGGCGCTCGCCGAGCAGCACGGCCTGGAGCACGTCTCGACGGACCTGGACGCGGTCCTCGCCGACGACAGCGTCGACATCTACTTCGACGCCCAGGTCACCTCCGCCCGCGAGGAGGCGCTCAGGAAGGCCATCGCCGCGGGCAAGCACATCTACACCGAGAAGCCGACGGCCACCGGTCTCGACGGCGCCCTGGAGCTGGCCCGGCTCGCCGCCGGCGCCGGCATCAAGCACGGCGTCGTCCAGGACAAGCTCTTCCTCCCGGGCCTGCTCAAGCTCAAGCGCCTCATCGACGGCGGCTTCTTCGGCCGGATCCTGTCCATCCGCGGCGAGTTCGGCTACTGGGTCTTCGAGGGCGACTGGCAGGCCGCGCAGCGCCCCTCCTGGAACTACCGCGCCGAGGACGGCGGCGGCATCGTCGTCGACATGTTCCCGCACTGGGAGTACGTGCTCCACGAGCTGTTCGGCCGGGTGAAGTCCGTCCAGGCCATCGCCACCACCCACATCCCGCAGCGCTGGGACGAGAACGGCAAGCCCTACGGCGCCACCGCCGACGACGCCGCCTACGGCATCTTCGAGCTCGACGGCGGCGCCATCGCCCAGATCAACTCCTCCTGGGCCGTCCGCGTCAACCGCGACGAGCTCGTCGAGTTCCAGGTCGACGGCACCGAGGGCTCGGCGGTCGCCGGTCTGCGCAACTGCCGTGTGCAGCACCGCAGTGCGACGCCCAAGCCGGTCTGGAACCCCGACATCCCCGCCACCGAGGTGTTCCGCGACCAGTGGCAGGACGTGCCCGACAACGCGGACTTCGACAACGGCTTCAAGGCCCAGTGGGAGCTGTTCCTGCGGCACGTCTACGCCGACGCCCCCTACCACTGGGACCTGCTGGCCGGCGCCCGCGGCGTCCAGCTCGCCGAACTGGGCCTGCGGTCCTCGGCCGAGGGCCGCCGGCTCGACGTGCCGGAGGTCTCCCTGTGACCCTCCACCTGCCCGACACCGGCGGCGCCCTGAGGGCCTACGAGCCCCGCACGGAACCCCTCGCCGTCACCCCCGGCGCCCCCTTCACCTCCCGCACGGTCTTCTCGGCGGCGCATGTGGTGGCCGACCCGTACGCGGACGTGTCGCCCGGCGCGCCCGCCGCCGTCGACTGGGACGCCACCCTCGCCTTCCGCCGCCACCTGTGGTCCCACGGGCTCGGCGTCGCCGAGGCGATGGACACCGCCCAGCGGGGCATGGGCCTGGAGTGGGCGGGCGCGGCCGAGCTGATCCGCCGGTCGGCGGCGGAGGCGCGCAGCGCGGGCGGCCGTATCGCCTGCGGCGTGGGGACGGACCAGCTGGCCGCCACCGAGATCGGCTACCCCTACAGCCTCGACGAGATCCGGGCCGCCTACGAGGAGCAGCTCGCGCTGGTCGAGGAGGCGGGCTCCCCGGCCATCCTCATGGCCTCCCGGGCCCTGGCCGCCGTGGCCAAGAGCCCCGAGGACTACCTGGAGATCTACGGCCACCTGCTGCGCCAGTCCGCCGAGCCGGTGATCCTGCACTGGCTGGGCCCGATGTTCGACCCGGCGCTGGAGGGCTACTGGGGCTCCACCGACCTGGACGCGGCCACGGACACCTTCCTGGAGGTCATCGCCGCGCACCCCGACAAGGTCGACGGCATCAAGGTCTCCCTCCTGGACGCCCAGCGCGAGATCGACCTGCGCCGCAGGCTCCCCGGCGGCGTCCGCTGCTACACGGGCGACGACTTCAACTACCCGGAGCTGATCGCGGGCGACGAGCGGGGCTTCAGCCACGCCCTGCTCGGCATCTTCGACCCGCTGGGCCCGCTGGCGGCGGAGGCGGTCCGGGTCCTGGACACCGGGAACGTCACGGGCTTCCGGGAGCTGCTGGACCCGACCGTCGGACTCTCCCGCCACCTCTTCCAGCCCCCCACCCGCTTCTACAAGACGGGCGTGGTGTTCCTGGCCTGGCTGGCCGGCCACCAGTCACACTTCACGATGGTCGGCGGCCTCCAGTCGGCCCGTTCCCTCCCGCACTTCGCGAAGGCGTACGAACTGGCCGACGGTCTGGGCCTGTTCCCGGACCCGAAGCTGGCGGAGGAGCGGATGAAGAACCTGCTCGCCCTGTACGGAGTGAACCAGTGACCGGTCTCGAGCGTTTCAGCATCAACCAGATGACGGTGAAGCAACTGTCGATGCCCGAACTGGTGGCGGCCTGCCGCGACCTGGGCATCGGCAACGTCGGCCTCTGGCGTGACCCGGTCCAGACGTACGGCGTCGAGGAGACGGCGAAACTGGTCCGTGACGCGGGCCTGACGGTGACGACGTTGTGCCGCGGGGGCTTCTTCACGGCCGTCGACCCGGACGAGCGCGCGGCGGCCCTGGCCGACAACCGCCGGGCGGTCGACGAGGCGGCGACCCTGGGCACCGAGGTCCTGGTCCTCGTCTCCGGCGGTCTCCCGGCGGGCTCGAGGGACCTGCACGGAGCCCGCGAACGCATCGCGGACGCGCTCACGGTCCTCGGCCCCTACGCCGAGGACCACGGGGTGAAGCTGGCCATCGAGCCCCTGCACCCCATGTACGCCTCCGACCGCTGCGTGGTCTCCACGCTCACGCAGGCCCTGGACATCGCGGAACGCTTCCCGTCCCACCAGGTGGGCGTCACGGTCGACACGTACCACATCTGGTGGGACGACCAGGCCCCCGCCCAGATCGCCCGAGCGGGCGCCTCCGGCCGCATCCACACCTTCCAACTGGCCGACTGGACCACCCCGTTGCCCGAGGGCGTCCTCAACGGCCGCGGCCAGATCGGCGACGGCGCGATCGACATGCGGGAGTGGCAGGGGTACGTGGAGGCGGCCGGTTACACGGGCGCGATCGAGGTCGAACTCTTCAATGACGCCCTGTGGGCCCGAGACGGCAGGGAAGTACTCGCCGAGACGGCACGGAGGTTCGTGGAGAACCTGACCCTCTGAGCGGCAGCCAGTGCCAGGGCCGCGGGCGCCGGAGCCCCTCCGGCGCCCGCGGCCCTCTACGTCACCGCTCCCTGTCCGCCGCCATGATGCCCACGCATTCCTCCAGCGCCGCGTGCAGGGACGGTACGAAGGCGGCGAGTTCGGTGTCCGACGACCTGCCTCCCTCCAGTACGGCACCGACTACCGTCGCCAGAACGGCGGCGGCCTTGAGGGCGTGCGCGTCGGCCAGTTCATCGAGGAGACCGCCGGGGCTTGCGACCACGAACGCCTCCTTGCCGGTGGCGGGGTCGACCCCGAGGCTGCGGAACCTCTGGGCGCTCATGCGGCGACCACCGGCGGGACGTAGTCCTGACCCAGGGTCGCGAGGACGGCCGCACGGCGCCGCTCCCGCTGGAGGTGCCTGCGGTCCCGTGCGTCACGCTCGCGTTCCCAGACGGCGACGTACGGCCGGACCAGGGGCAGAGCATCGGCGAGGATCACGTCCGCGGGCCGCAGCGCGGAGGCGGCCGGAGGTGGCAGGAGGAGCGGGAACGGGTCGAGGGCGCGGTGCGCTCCGCGAGGCGGCAGGAAGAGGCACAGGATCGCGGCCAGTAGGCTGCGCATAGGTCGACTCCTAGTGTCGGCTCAGCCCCGGCGTGGAAGCTTTCACCTTCCCGCCGGGGCGCTTTTGTGCGCCGAACTCTACCTCGATATAGGTGGTGGTAGGTAGTAGTTGGTAGTAGTACTAAGTAATGCGTGGTTGATGGTGGCGTCATACGGTCGACGGGTGGACAAGATCAGCCCCGATTCGCCGCAGTACGTCTATGAACAGCTCGCCGCGATCATCGAACGGAAGATTCGTTCCGGCGAGTACCCGCCGGGCACGCGGCTGCCGGGCGAACTGACCATGACGCACGAGCACAAAGTCGGTCCGGGCACGGTCCGCCGCGCTCTGGACATCCTTCGGGACAGAGGGCTGGTGGTGACCGTACGCGCCCGAGGGTCGTTCGTCTCCGACCCCCTGCCACCCGCCCCCCAGGCATGACCCAAAGGGCCGCCCTCCGCAGGATGTGAGCGGACGGACGGCCCCCGGTGATGCCTGGCGTGGGCGTCGGATCAGTCGGGCAGGCGGTCCATCAGCCAGGTGCAGAGTTCCTCGGTGATCGCCGTGTGCGCGGTGGTCGTGGGCGAGCAGAAGTAGTCGTCCAACTCGCTCTCCTCCGGCGGGAGTCCGTTGATCGGCGTGTACAGGTCCTCCTGCGTCTCGACGTCGCGCACGGCCACCGCGCTCACCGACGCGACGAAGCAGATCTCCTCGTGCCGCAGATCCACCGTGCCGCCGAGCTTCCGCATCGCGTCGGCGAGGATCTTGTACGTGTGCAGCGTGCCGCCGGGCGCGCCGTCCACCTCCGGGAAGTCGCTGGTCGTGACGGTCTCTTCGGCCTTGGGGAACCGCCGGTTCAGGTAGGCGGCCGTGACGTCGTCGCCTTGGGCCTGGGTGTAGAAAGTGGTGCCGGGATAGATCCGGTCGATCCGCAGCGCGACCTCGCCGGGCGTGACGTCGGGCAGGCCGATCCCGTCGGCGCGGCCGTTGGCGACGGCGATCTTCATCGGGATCTGCGGCCAGCCGCCGAGCCGGTCCAGGGCGTCCAGGAACTCGGTGCGCTCCGGGGCGACCCCGATCTTCTTGGTGTCCTTGTCGTAGTGCCGCCACAGCATCTGGCGCGCGGCCGGGCTGTCCATCTGCTTGGCGAAGTCGTTCGCGAACGGGATGAAGTGCGAGAACGCCTGTACACCGACGGGGATGGAGGCACCGCGGTGCGGGCTGTCGTAGGAGAAGTACAGCGCGGTCTGGTGGTCCATCCGCTTCCTCTCCATGTCGGCCAGCGCGTAGCGGGTGACGATGCCGCCCATGCTGAATCCGCCGACGACCAGCGGGGCGTTGCCCCGCCGGTGTTCGATGGTCTCCCTGATGGCGGCTTCGGCCGCCCGCGCGTTGTCGAGGATGGACGCGCTGCGCTCCTCGAAGCCGAGGAGGATCACGTCTCTGCCGCGCCGGTGCAGCTCGCTGATGAACCCGTAGCCGCTTTCCAGCCCCTGGTAGGTCTTGTCCAGTTCGCTGCGGCCGAGGTTGAAGCCGTCGGCCATGATCACGGGCCGGACGACATCGCCGGCGGTGTTGCCGTCGGAGGGGAAGACCCAGGCGAAGCCGTTCGGCAGCGGCCACTCGGCGTGGTCCGGTACCTCGACGGGTTCGGCGGGTGCGGTGGTCAGCGGGTCGGCGAGGGTGAACGTACCGACGTTGGGCTCGGTCGTTTCGGACATGGTCGTACTCCTCGGGAGGAGGGTGGCGGAGACCTCGTCATCATGGCGGGCTTTTCGGGAGGACCACCGCCCTGAGCTGCGGCTTCATCACAACAGGTAGATTCCTCGGCGCGTATGTTTGGTGCGTCCGGCACGTGCCGTCGGCCAGATTCCTTCGCTCGCCTGTTCCGCCGTCCGTTCGGCTCCGGGATTTCCTCGACCGCCGTGCAACCGTTCCGCCGTCCCGCGGGTCATACACGGTGTCAGGACTTCTGGAGGGGGATCCGGGGGGATCGCGGGGGTTCTGGCGACGGAGGGGGCGAGCAAGAGGGGCCTGGTCGAGAGACCGGGCCCCTCGAAGCATGCGCGGGGGTCATCGCGCCGTCAGAAGAACACCCCGCACCGCAGCAGCACATTCGCGTACGGCCGCGCCTCCCCGGTCCGCACCACCAGCCGCGCCCCCGCCGACCGCCTTTTCAGCTCCTCGTGCGGGACCAGGGCCAGCCCGGGGAAGTGCCCGTCCAGCAGCGCGGCCGCCGCCGGGTTCGCCTCCCGTACCTCGCGGGCCGCCGTCGCGCCCTCCACGACAAGCTCGGCCAGCAGGCCCTCCAGGACCTCGGCGAACGACGGCACCCCCGCCCGGAAGGCGAGGTCCACGACCCGCGGACCCTCGGGTATCGGCATGCCCGCGTCGCACACCAGCACCTCGTGCCCGTGCCCCAACTCGGCGAGCGCGCCCGCGAGATGACGGTTGAGCACCCCGCCGTTCCTCACCGGGCCTCGACCTCCGCCGCCGTGGGGAACGACTCCTGCGCGCCCCGCCGGGTCACGGCCACCGCCCCCACCCGCGCCGCGTATCCCGCGGCCTCGGCGAGCGAGGAACCCGCGCCCAGCTTCCACGCCAGCGCCGCCGTGAAGGAGTCGCCCGCCCCGGTCGTGTCCACGGCATCCACCTTCACCGCCGCAACCCGCTCCGCACCCTCCGCCGACGCCACCAGCGAGCCCTGCGAACCCAGCGTCACCACGACCGACTTCGGCCCCTTCGCGAGCAACACCCGCGCCCAGTCCTCGGGCCGGTCACCGACGGCCGCGTCACCGAGGATCACCTTCGCCTCGTGCTCGTTGACGATCAGCGGGTCGCAGGCCGCCAGCACCTCCGACGGCAGGGGCCGCGGCGGCGACGGGTTCAGGACGAAGCGGCTGTCCGGCGCCAGACTCCGTACGACCTCCACGACCGTCTCCAGCGGGATCTCCAGCTGTGCCGACACCACCCGGGAGGCGCGCAGGAGGCCCTCGGCCGCCCGCACGTCCTGCGGTGTCAGCCGCCCGTTGGCGCCCGGCGAGACGACGATGCTGTTGTCCCCGGACGGGTCCACCGTGATCAGCGCGACCCCGGTCGGCGCCCCGCCCACCAGCACGCCCTCCGTGTCGACCCCGGCCGCCCGCTGCGCGTCGAGCAGCAGCCGGCCGTGGGCGTCGTCACCGACCCGGGCCAGCAGGGCCGTCCGCGCCCCGAGCCGGGCGGCGGCGACCGCCTGGTTCGCGCCCTTGCCGCCCGGATGGACGGCCAGGTCCGAGCCGAGCACCGTCTCCCCGGCCCCCGGCCGCCGCTCCACACCGATCACCAGGTCGGCGTTGGCCGACCCCACGACCAGGAGGTCGTAGTCATACATGCAGTGCTCCCCTTGTACGTGACGTGTCGCGCGTGACGTGTCGTCCGTGCGTCTCGTCCGTGACGTGGGGCGGGCGGCCGTACCCAGGGGTACGGCCGCCCGCCCGCCGATGTCAGCCGCTGAAGCCGGCCACGTTCTCCTTGGTGACCACCTTCACCGGAACCTTGACCGTCTGCTCGACCTTCTTGCCCTGGAGCGCCTTGAGCGCGTTGTCCACGGCGATCCTGCCCAGCTGGGTCGGCTGCTGCGCCACGGACGCGTACAGCGTGCCCGCCTTCACCGCGGTCAGGCCGTCCGGGGTGCCGTCGAAGCCGACGACCTGGACGGACGTGCCGGCCTTGGAGCCCAGCGCCTTGACCGCGCCGAGGGCCATCTCGTCGTTGGCGGCGACGACGCCCTGGACGTCCGGGTGGGCCTGGAGCAGGTTCGACATCACGTCGAGGCCCTTGGTGCGGTCGAAGTCGGCCGGCTGCTGGGCCAGGACCCGGATCCCCGGATAGGCCTTCAGGCCCTTGGCGAAGCCCTCGGCGCGTTCCCGGGCGGCGGAGGTGCCCGCCTGGCCCTGGAGGATCACGATCTTGCCCTGGCCGCCCAGCTTCTCGGCGATCGTCCGGGCGGCGAGCTCACCGCCGGCGACGTTGTCGGAGGCGACCAGCGCGTCCACCGTGGCCTTGTTGACGCCCCGGTCGACGGCGATGACCGGGATCTTCGCCTGGTCGGCGGCCTTCACCGAGTTGCCGGCCGCGTCCGAGTCCACCGGGTTGACGATGATCGCGCCCAGACCCGAACTGGTGAAGTTCTGGAGCTGGTTGGCCTGCTGGGAGGCGTCGTTCTGCGCGTCGGTGACGGTCAGGTCCACGCCGAGCTTCTTCGCCTCGGCCTGGGCGCCCGCCCGGATCTGCACGAAGAAGGGGTTGTTGAGGGTGGACAGGGACAGGCCCATCTTCGGGTTCGCGCTCGACGAGGAACCGTCGTGCAGGAACGAGGTCGCGCCGACGATCGCCACGGTGACCACGGCCGCGAGCCCGTACGTCACCGCCTGCCTGCCCTTGTCGCCACCGGTCCCGGACGCCGCCGGACCCGCCCCGGCCTTGCGGCGCACGGTGTCCAGCAGCACCGCCAGCGCGATCACGACACCGATGACGACCTGCTGCCAGAACGCCGACACGTTGAGCAGGTTCAGCCCGTTGCGCAGCACCGCGAGGATCAGCGCGCCGATCAGTGTCCCGGACGCCTTGCCGGTACCGCCCGCGAGGGAGGCGCCGCCGATGACGACCGCGGCGATGGCGTCCAGTTCGTAGCCGTCGGCGGCCTGCGGCTGCGCGGAGGACAGCCGGGAGGCGAGCACGACACCCGCGGCGGCGGCGAACACGCCGGACAGGGCGTAGATGGCGAGCTTCTGCTTCTTCACCCGCAGCCCGGACAGCCGCGCGGCCTCCTCGTTGCCGCCGATCGCGTACATGGACCGGCCGATGTACGTCCGGCCGAGCACGAACGCGGCGATGAGGCCCATGACGACCATCACGAGCACCGGCACCGGCAGCCAGCCGCCGAGCGTGTCCCCGAGGTGCGAGACGGAGTCGGGGAAGGGGATCGGCGAGCCCTCGGAGATCACCAGCGACAGACCGCGGGCCACCGACAGCATGGCCAGCGTCGCGATGAACGGGGGCAGCTTGCCGTACGCGATGAGGAAGCCGTTGACCAGTCCGGCCGCTATGCCGGTGACGACGGCGAGGACGACCGCCACGGCCACCGGCACCCCGTGCGAGGTGGCGCTCCAGGCGAGGACGGTGGCCGACAGGGCCGCCACCGAGCCGACCGACAGGTCGATGCCCGCCGAGACGATCACGAAGGTCACGCCGAAGGCGAGGATGGCGGTCACGGCCGCCTGGACGCCGACGTTCAGGAGGTTGTCGGTGGTCAGGAAGTCCCCGGAGAGCGCCGACATGGCGACGACGAGGACGATCAGCGCGGTCAGCGCGCCGTTGTCGAGGAGCAGACGGCGGACCGCCGCGGCGTCACCGGCGCCCGCCTCGTTCTTGAGCGTGTCAGCGGCCACGGCCGGCCTCCAGTTCAGTGGTGGTGGGGTTGCTCACGGCGAGGGCCATCACCGCGTCCTGCGTGGCCTCGTCGGCGGACAGCTCGCCCGCGATCCGGCCCTGGGCCATCACCAGCACCCGGTCGCTCATGCCGAGCACCTCGGGCAGATCGCTGGAGATCATCAGGACGGCGGCACCGGCGGCCGTCAGCTCGTTGATCAGCTGGTAGATCTCGACCTTGGCGCCGACGTCGATCCCGCGCGTCGGCTCGTCGAGGATCAGCACCTTGGTGTCGGCGAGCAGCCACTTGCCGATGACGACCTTCTGCTGGTTGCCGCCGGACAGGGTCCGCACATGCTGGCCGAGGCCCGCCATCCGCACGCCGAGCTGCCCGGCGATCCGCGCGGCCGAGGCGCGCTGGCCCCTGAGGTCCACGAGACCGGCCCGGGTCGCGGACCGCATGGTCACCAGCCCCAGGTTCTCCTCGACGGACGCGTCCAGGACCAGCCCCTGGCCCTTGCGGTCCTCGGGCACCAGCCCGATCCCGGCCGCCATGGCGGCGTTCACGTCGTGCCGCCGCAGCACCGCGCCCGCGACCGTCACCGCGCCCCTGTCATAGGGATCCGCGCCGAACACGGCCCGCACGACCTCCGTGCGCCCGGCCCCGACCAGTCCCGCGATGCCGACGACCTCGCCGGCGCGCACCTCGAAGCTGACGTCGTGGAACACCCCGTCGCGGGTCAGCCCCTGGACGGAGAGCAACGCGGCCCCGGTGTCGGCCCGTTCCCGCGGGTACTGCTGCTCGATCGACCGCCCCACCATGAGACGCACGAGCTCGTCCTCGGGCGTGGTGGCGGGGACCTGGCCGACACTGCGGCCGTCGCGGATGACCGTCACCCGGTCTCCCAGCGCGGCGATCTCCTCCAGGTGGTGCGTGATGAAGACGATGCCGACACCGTCCTCGCGCAGGGCGCGCACGATCGCGAACAGCTTCTCGACCTCCTCGGAGGTGAGCACCGCGGTCGGCTCGTCCATGATCAGCACCCGCGCGTCCAGGCTCAGCGCCTTGGCGATCTCGACCATCTGCAGGCGCGCGATACCGAGTTCCCGCACCCGCGCGCGGGGGGACACGTCCACACCGACGCGCTCCAGGAGGACGGCGGCGTCCGCCTCCATCCGCTTGCGGTCGATCATCCCCAGGCGGCGCGGCTGCCGTCCCAGGAAGATGTTCTCGGCGACCGTCAGATCGGGAACGAGGTTGAACTCCTGGTAGATGGTGGCGATCCCGAGGCGCTCGGAGTCCTGCGCACCATGGATGCGCACCTCCTCGCCGCCGGCCAGGATCCGCCCGCCATCGGGCGTGTAGGCGCCGGAGAGCATCTTGATGAGGGTGCTCTTGCCCGCGCCGTTCTCACCGAGGAGCACGTGCACCTCACCCCGGCGCAGGTCGAAGTCGACGCCGTCGAGCGCGACCACGCCCGGGAAGGTCTTCCGTATGCCCTCGATGCGCAGCAACTCGTCCGCGTTGCTCACGACTGGCTCCTTCGTACGGGGGACCGCACAGCGGGGGACTGCGCGGGGGAGGACTGCGCGGGGGCCGGCTCGCCGCACGAGCGGCGTACGACGAGACGGGCGGGGAGGGTGACGGACTCGGGGGGCCGTCCCTCGATGCGGTCGACGAGCGCGCGCACGGCGGCGCGTCCCAGCTCGCCCGTGGGCTGGGCGATGGCGGTGATCGGCGGGTCGGTGTGCACGAACCAGCGGATGTCGTCGAACGCGGCCAGCGCGATGTCGTCCGGCACGCGCAGCCCGCGCGCGCGGATCGCGTCCAGGGCGCCCAGTGCCATCAGGTTGTCGGCGGCGAAGACGACCTCGGGCGGCTCGGGCAGGTCGAGGAAGCCCTCGGTCACCCGCCGTCCGCTGGCGGCCTGGAAGTCGCCCTGGCCGGTGTAGACGTCGGGCAGCCCGAGACCGTGGGCGCGCAGTGCCTCCCTGAAGGCCGTCACCCGCTCCTGGCCGGTCGTGGTCGCCGCCGGTCCCGCGATGATCGCGAGCCGCCGGTGTCCCAGCCCGTACAGATGGGCCACGAGATCCCGTACGGCCTCCAGCCCGTCCGCCCGGACGACCGGCACGTCCACGCCCGGGATCCACCGGTCCACGAAGACCATCGGCGTCCCCGCGCGCGCGGCGTCGAGGATCAGCGGCGACCCGCCGTCGGTCGGGGAGACGAGCAGGCCGTCGATCCGGCGGTCCAGCAGGGTGCGTACGTGGTGGTCCTGGAGGTCCGGCCGCTCGTCGGCGTTGCCGATGATCACGCTGTAGCCCAGCGCGCGGGCCTCCTCCTCGACGGAGCGGGCCAGCTCGGTGAAGTACGGGTTCAGCACGTCGCTGATGACCAGGCCGAGGGTGTGTGTCTGGTCGGTGCGCAGCGACCGGGCGACGGCGTTCGGGCGGTAGCCCAGCGTCTCGACGGCGGCCAGCACGCGCGTGCTGGCGTCGGCGCTGACCGACGGATGGCCGTTCAGGACGCGTGACACCGTGGCGACGGAGACCCCCGCTTGGGCGGCGACGTCCTTGATGCTCGCCATCGCGCTCCACCTCCTCGTGGAACTCGTGGAATCGATTACATCGATCTGTGCAAGAGGATTGGAATCGATTACACGCGTCGGCACAAGACCCCGAGACCCGATCGTGATGTCGCGGGTCCCTCCGGGCCGGTCCAGGCTGGAGAGACGGGATTCTTTCCTTGAGGCCCGGTGGGCCGGAGCGGAGGAGCCATGACATCGGCGACTCGGAACGACGTGCCCGTCGCACTCGAGGGCGAGGGCGTCGAACTGCGCGTCCAGCCGATCGGGGGCGGCATGTCGGTGGGCTACGTCACCCTGCCGCAGGGCACGGACCTGAGCCCCGCCCTCAAGGGCCTGGAGGACGACGCGTGCCCGTGCCCGCACTGGGGCTACATGCTGAAAGGGCGGCTGAAGATGCTCACGCCCGCCGGCGAGGAGGAGTACGAGGCGGGGCAGGCGTACTACTGGCCGCCCGGCCATGTCCCGGTGGCCCTGGAGGACTGCGAGTTCGTGGAGTTCTCCCCGACCGAGGACTTCCGGAAGGTGATCGGCCACCTGACGGCGCGGGCGGGATGACGGGGCGCTTCCTCCCCGGGGCACCCGTGCTGTCGGACCTCGGCGGTACCGTCGGATCATGGACCGAGAAACGGGGAGCGGGGAGCGCCGACTGGCCGTGCTCGAAGGCGTCCTGGAGCGGATCACCTACGCCAACGAGGAGAACGGCTACACGGTCGCCCGTGTCGACACCGGCCGCGGCGCCGGAGATCTGCTGACGGTCGTCGGCGCGCTGCTCGGCGCCCAGGTCGGCGAGTCCCTGCGGATGGAGGGCCGTTGGGGCTCACACCCCCAGTACGGCAAGCAGTTCACCGTCGAGAACTACACGACCCTCCTTCCCGCCACCGTCCAGGGCATCCGCCGCTACCTCGGCTCCGGCCTGGTCAAGGGCATCGGCCCGGTCTTCGCCGACCGCATCACCCAGCACTTCGGCCTGGACACCCTGAAGATCATCGAGGAGGAGCCCAAGCGCCTCGTCGAGGTCCCCGGCCTCGGCCCCAAGCGGACGAAGAAGATCGCCGACGCCTGGGAGGAACAGAAGGCGATCAAGGAGGTCATGCTCTTCCTCCAGACCGTCGAGGTGTCCACGTCCATCGCGGTGCGGATCTACAAGAAGTACGGCGACGCCTCGATCTCCGTCGTGAAGAACCAGCCTTACCGCCTGGCCTCCGACGTCTGGGGCATCGGCTTCCTCACCGCCGACAAGATCGCCCAGTCCGTCGGCATCCCGCACGACAGCCCGGAGCGCGTCAAGGCGGGCCTGCAGTACGCCCTGTCGCAGTCCACCGACCAAGGGCACTGCTACCTCCCCGAGGAGCGCCTGATCGCCGACGCGGTCAAACTCCTCCAGGTCGACACCGGCCTGGTCATCGAATGCCTCGCGGAACTCGCGGCGCCCCCCGAGGAGGGGGAGGACCCGGGTGTCGTGCGGGAGAAGGTGCCCGGACCGGACCGGGCCGAGCCGGTCACCGCCGTCTATCTCGTCCCCTTCCACCGCGCCGAACTCTCCCTGTCCGCCCAGTTGTCGCGCCTGCTGCGCACCGACCAGGACCGGATGCCCGGCTTCCGGGACGTGGCCTGGGACAAGGCGCTGGGCTGGCTGGCCGCGCGCACCGGCACCGACCTGGCCCCCGAGCAGGAGGCCGCCGTCCGGCTCGCGCTCACCGAGAAGGTCGCCGTCCTCACCGGCGGCCCCGGCTGCGGCAAGTCCTTCACGGTGCGCTCGATCGTGGAGCTGGCCCGCGCCAAGAAGGCCAAGGTCGTGCTCGCCGCCCCGACCGGCCGCGCCGCCAAGCGCCTGGCCGAGCTCACCGGCGCCGAGGCGTCCACCGTGCACCGCCTGCTGGAGCTGAAGCCCGGCGGCGACGCGGCGTACGACAAGGACCGTCCCCTCGACGCCGACCTGGTGGTGGTCGACGAGGCGTCCATGCTGGACCTGCTGCTCGCGAACAAGCTGGTCAAGGCGGTCCCTCCGGGGGCCCACGTGCTGTTCGTCGGGGACGTCGACCAGCTCCCCAGCGTCGGCGCCGGCGAGGTGCTCCGCGACCTGCTCGCCGACGGCAGCCCGATCCCGGCCGTGCGCCTCACCCGGGTGTTCCGGCAGGCCCAGCAGTCGGGCGTGGTGACGAACGCGCACCGGATCAACTCCGGACAGCACCCGGTCACCGACGGCATGAAGGACTTTTTCCTCTTCGTCGAGGACGACACGGAGGAGGTCGGCCGGCTCGTCGTGGACGTGGCGGCACGGCGGATTCCGGCCAAGTTCGGCCTCGACCCGCGCCGGGACGTGCAGGTGCTGGCTCCGATGCACCGGGGCCCCGCCGGGGCCGGCACCCTCAACGGCCTGCTCCAGCAGGCCATCACCCCCGGCCGCCCCGAACTGCCCGAGAAGCGGTTCGGCGGCCGGGTCTTCCGGGTCGGCGACAAGGTCACCCAGATTCGCAACAATTACGAGAAGGGCGCCAACGGCGTCTTCAACGGCACCGTGGGCGTGGTCACCTCGCTCGACCCGGTCGACCAGCGCCTGACGGTGCTGACGGACGAGGACGAGGAGGTCGCGTACGACTTCGACGAACTGGACGAGCTGGCCCACGCGTACGCGGTGACCATCCACCGTTCCCAGGGCAGCGAGTATCCGGCGGTGGTGATCCCGGTGACCACCAGCGCCTGGATGATGCTCCAGCGGAACCTGCTGTACACGGCGGTCACCCGGGCGAAGAAGCTGGTCGTCCTCGTCGGTTCCCGCAAGGCGATCGGTCAGGCGGTGCGCACGGTGTCGGCGGGACGGCGCTGCACGGCGCTGGACTTCCGGCTCTCCGGCCGGTGACCCGACGGCTCCGGCCCCCTTCGGGGGCTGCCGGAGGGCCGCTGCCCAAAAAATGATCGATCAAATGAGTCACATGGGTCACAGAGCTCTTCCGGAAGGGGTGGCGGAGGGGCAGGATGAGCGAGTTGGCGGCACTGAGTGCCGCCGTTAAGCCCAATGGTCGACCCCGAGTGCACTCTCGTGCGCCAAATGGGGGATGGTAGAGACAGTCAGGGCAACCTCGAAGAAGAGGCACAACGTCGGTGAGGGATGACGTGAGCGACAACTCTGTAGTACTGCGGTACGGCGACGGCGAGTACACCTACCCGGTGATCGACAGCACCGTCGGTGACAAGGGCTTCGACATCGGCAAGCTCCGCGCCCAGACCGGTCTGGTGACTCTGGACAGCGGCTACGGGAACACCGCCGCGTATAAATCCGCCATCACCTACCTCGACGGCGAAGCGGGCATCCTCCGGTACCGCGGTTACCCGATCGAGCAGCTGGCCGAGCGCTCCACCTTCCTGGAGGTCGCCTACCTGCTGATCAACGGCGAGCTGCCGACCGTCGACGAGCTCACCGTGTTCAAGAACGACATCACGCAGCACACCCTGCTGCACGAGGACGTCAAGAACTTCTACCGGGGCTTCCCGCGCGACGCCCACCCGATGGCCATGCTGTCGTCGGTCGTCTCGGCGCTGTCGACCTTCTACCAGGACAGTCACAACCCGTTCGACGAGAAGCAGCGCAACCTCTCCACGATCCGGCTGCTCGCCAAGCTTCCGACGATCGCGGCGTACGCGTACAAGAAGTCGATCGGCCACCCGTTCGTCTACCCGCGCAACGACCTGGGCTACGTCGAGAACTTCCTCCGCATGACCTTCTCGGTCCCCGCGCAGGAGTACGACCTCGACCCGACCGTCGTCGCCGCCCTGGACAAGCTGCTCATCCTGCACGCGGACCACGAGCAGAACTGTTCGACCTCCACGGTCCGCCTGGTGGGCTCCTCGCAGGCGAACATGTTCGCCTCGATCTCGGCCGGCATCAACGCCCTGTGGGGCCCGCTGCACGGCGGCGCCAACCAGTCCGTCCTGGAGATGCTCGAAGGCATCCGCGACTCCGGCGGCGACGTCGACTCCTTCATCCGCAAGGTGAAGAACAAGGAGGACGGCGTCCGCCTGATGGGCTTCGGCCACCGGGTCTACAAGAACTTCGACCCGCGCGCCAAGATCATCAAGGCCGCCGCGCACGACGTGCTGTCCGCCCTCGGCAAGTCCGACGAGCTGCTGGACATCGCGCTCAAGCTGGAGGAGCACGCGCTCTCCGACGACTACTTCGTCTCGCGCAGCCTCTACCCGAACGTCGACTTCTACACCGGCCTGATCTACCGGGCCATGGGCTTCCCGACCGAGATGTTCACGGTCCTGTTCGCCCTCGGCCGGCTGCCGGGCTGGATCGCCCAGTGGCACGAGATGATCAAGGAGCCGGGTTCCCGCATCGGCCGCCCGCGCCAGATCTACACGGGCGTCGTCGAGCGCGACTTCGTCCCGGTCGAGGAGCGCTGAGCGCCGTAGCGGCGTAGGCAGAAGAAAAGGCGCCCTGGCGCCGGTCCCCCCACGGGCCGGCGTCCAGGGCGCCTTCCCATGTCCCGGTGCGGATTCCCCCCACGGGATCCGGCCGGGCGTCTGTGAGAAAACAGCGCCTGAATCGCTGTTGTGCGGTACTGCTGGGTGCTGCCGTTGAGCAGAACGAGCAAAATCGCTCGTACTACTCCGTGTGCGGCCTGCCGGGACAGCGCACGCTGGGAGGGCCGCTCAAAGCTCCCCGGTGTACGTGCCCCGGCAACGCAGCTCCGAGGACGTCCCCCAAGACATCCTCAGACGCCAGGAAACGCCCCCCAAGACGCTGCCTGACATCGTCAACTTAGACCTTCGAACCCCTTCGATGGTTACGTTCGCGTCACTGTGATCTGCGTCTCTTGCATATGTCCGTTAAGCGCGCAAGAGCATGGATACGGCGAGCGAGACCCAAGCGTAAGGAAGATGCGCGAGCCTTGTGAAGAGCTTATGTGAGGGTGGCGCAGGACTCCAGAGGGGCCCTGGTCCCTAGTTCGGTGAACACGGGGGAACGGGGGTCGGCCCCGGGCCGGGGGAGGAAGGGCTGCCCGGCTCGGCGGGCAGGGCCTGGCGTGCCGCTGGACGGGGTGAACTGCACAAGGCGGGGGCGGTCGATGCGGGCTGTGGTGGTCGAGCGGTACGGGGAGCCGGCCGAGGTGCGGGAAGTGGCGGACCCGGAGCCCGCGGAGCACGGGGCCGTGGTGCGGGTCGAGGCCACGGGGCTGTGCCGCAGTGACTGGCACGGCTGGCAGGGCCACGACCCGGGCATCACGCTGCCGCACGTGCCGGGACACGAGCTGGCCGGCGTCGTCGAGGCGGTGGGCGCCCGGGTGGCCGGGTGGCGTCCCGGCGACCGGGTCACCGTCCCGTTCGTCTGCGCCTGCGGCGCCTGTCCCTCCTGCGCGGCGGGCGACCAGCAGGTGTGCGAGCGGCAGACCCAGCCCGGCTTCACCCACTGGGGCTCCTTCGCCCAGTACGTGGCGCTGGACCACGCCGACGTGAACCTGATCGCCCTGCCCGGCGAGCTGTCCTTCGCCACCGCTGCCTCGCTCGGCTGCCGGTTCGCCACCGCGTTCCGCGCGGTGGTGCGGCAGGGCCGGGTGGCGGCGGGCGAGTGGGTCGCGGTGCACGGCTGCGGAGGCGTCGGCCTGTCCGCGGTGATGATCGCGGCGGCGTCGGGCGCGCGGGTGGTGGCCGTGGACGTGTCCCCGCACGCCCTGGACCTGGCACGGACGTTCGGCGCGGCGCAGTGCGTGGACGCCTCCCGCACCGAGGACACGGCGCGGGCCGTCCTCGACCTCACCGGCGGCGGTGCCCACCTCTCCCTCGACGCCCTGGGCTCGCCCGCCACCTGCGCCGCCTCCGTGAACGGCCTGCGCCGCAGGGGCCGTCACGTCCAGGTCGGCCTGCTGCCCTCCCCGGCCGGCACCACCCCGGTCCCCATGGCCCGCGCCATCGCCCTGGAGCTCGAACTCCTCGGCAGTCACGGCATGGCCGCCCACGCCTACCCGCCGATGCTGGAACTGGTCCGGGCCGGTGTGCTCCGCCCCGGCCTCCTCGTCACGTCCACGATCACCCTGGACGCGGCCCCGGCCGCGCTGGCGGCGATGGGCACGGCCCCGGGGGCGGGCGTCACGGTCATCGAACCGTGGGCCTGACGGGGCCGTGGAACCGGCGGTGCCCCGCGCGGCGGCGGGGCCCAGGTTCTCGTTCCGCGGTTCAGGCCTCTCTTCGGCCCCGGTTGCCGGGCCGGGACGCCACCCACGCCCGGACGGTGTCGGCGTACCAGAACGGCTTGCCGCCCTCGACGTGGTCGGGCGGAGGCAGCAGCCCGTGCTTGCGGTAGGAGCGCACGGTGTCCGGCTGTACCCGGATGTGTGCCGCGATCTCCTTGTAGGACCAGAGCCTTCGGTCGGTCATGAGGTGCACCTCCCCGCGCGTGCCGCGGCGGCGGCCGGGGGCGGCCGTCGGGGGTACCGGGCACTGCGCTGGCGATCACAAAGCCTGTGCCCGGTGAACGACGCAGAGTGAAGGCAGGGCAGGGGCTGTGCACCGGGCGTGACGGAAGAGCCGCGTACACGCGACATGTGTGACACGAAGGGGGCGTTTGTGACAGGAGTGGCACAAAGGCGTACGCCGGTCCAAGGGCGCGGCGTATTGACTCGGGGCTTCGATGCCCGTGCCCACGGCGGCCGGCCGCCGATGCGGAGACGGTCCGCAGTCGTGCTGACGGCCCCGCGTCCCTCCCCCGCCAGGACGCGGGGAGGGACGCGAGGCGGCGTGTGCCTAGGCCCCGCACGACCTCAGGAAGGCCCGGGTCCGCTGGGCGATCGGCAGGGGCTTGTCCGGCTCGCACGGGTACATGTCCTGCTCGACGATCGCGAACAGGTCGACGTCCAGTTTCTGCGCGGCCTCCAGTACGGGCCCGAGCGCCGGCACCCCGGCGGGCGGCTCGCACATCACACCGCGCGCGACGGCCGGCCCGAACGGGACCCCGTTCGCCCGCACGTCCGCGAGGATCTCCGGGTCCACCTGCTTGAGGTGCAGGTAACCGATCCGCTCGCCGTAGGTCTCGATGAGCTTGACGCTGTCGCCGCCGCAGTACGCGTAGTGCCCGGTGTCCAGGCACAGCGACACCAGGTCGGAGTCCGTGCCGTCGAGGAAGCGGACGACGTTCTCCTCGCTGTCGATGTGGGTGTCGGCGTGCGGGTGGACGACGATCTGGAGGCCGTAGCGCTCCCGCACCTCCTTGCCGAGCCGCTCGGTCAGGGAGGTGAGATCGCGCCATTGTGCGGGCGTGAGAGTGTCCGGCTCCAGCACCTCACCGGTCTTGTCGTCCCGCCAGAAGGACGGGATGACCACCAGGTGGGACGCGCCCATCGCCTGGGCCAGCACCGCGTTGTCCGCGACGTGCGCCCAGGTCTTCTCCCAGACCGACTCGCCGTGGTGCAGGCCGGTGAACACCGTGCCGGCGGACACCTTCAGGCCGCGCCTGGCCGTCTCCTCGGCGAGGACGGCGGGATCGGTCGGCAGGTACCCGTACGGGCCCAGCTCGATCCACTCGTAGCCGGACGCGGCGACCTCGTCGAGGAAGCGCTGCCAGGGGACCTGCCGGGGATCGTCCGGGAACCAGACGCCCCAGGAGTCGGGCGCCGATCCGATCCGGATGCGGGACAGTGAGGAGTGAGGTGACAACAGCGTCATGGCGGCCAGCGTGAGGTTCCCGGGCGCGGAGTGTCAAGGCCTCGTCCGAATGTCTGGACAAAACATTGACAGGGCCACGTGCGCGGGGCTAGAAACCGGGGTGAGCCGATACGAGCCGACACGGCGGCACGGAAGGGAACTCGATGGCGTACGACCTGATCACCATGGGGCGGATCGGAGTGGACCTCTATCCGCTGCAGACGGGCGTCCCGTTGCCGCAGGTGGAGTCCTTCGGCAAGTTCCTCGGCGGTTCGGCCGCGAACGTCGCCGTCGCCGCGGCCCGCCTGGGACGACGGACCGCGGTGATCACCCGCACCGGGGACGACCCGTTCGGGACGTACCTGCACGAGGCGCTCCAGGGCTTCGGCGTCGACGACCGCTGGGTCACCCCGGTCCCCGGACTGCCCACCCCGGTCACCTTCTGCGAGGTCTTCCCGCCGGACGACTTCCCGCTCTACTTCTACCGCCGCCCCAAGGCGCCCGACCTGGAGATCGACGCCCACGAACTCGACCTGGACGCCGTCCGCGAGACCCGGATCCTCTGGGTCACCGGCACCGGCCTGAGCGAGGAGCCCAGCCGTACGGCGACGCTGGCGGCGCTCGCCCACCGCGCCAAGGCCGGCACGACGGTGTTCGACCTCGACTGGCGCCCGATGTTCTGGACCGATCCGGACGCGGCCCGCCCCTTCTACGCCGAGGCCCTGAAGCACACCACCGTCGCGGTCGGAAACCTCGACGAGGTCGAGGTGGCGACCGGGGTGCGCGAGCCGCACGCCGCCGCCCGCGCCCTGCTGGACGCCGGCGTGGAACTCGCCGTCGTCAAGCAGGGCCCCAAGGGCGTCCTCGCCGTCAACAGCGCGGGCGAGTCGGCCGAGGTGCCGCCGCTGCCGGTCGACGTCCTCAACGGACTCGGCGCCGGCGACGCCTTCGGCGGCTCCCTCTGCCACGGCCTGCTCGCGGGCTGGGACCTGGAGAAGATCATGCGGCACGCCAACGCGGCCGGCGCCATCGTCGCCTCCCGGCTGGAGTGCTCCTCCGCGATGCCCACCGCGGACGAAGTGACGGCGGCGCTCGCGGCGGGAGCCGTCAGGTGAGCGTCGACATCGCGGAACTCGTCCGCGTCCGCACCCTGCACCCCGAGGCCGTGGCCGAGGCCGCCGCCCGCCGCCCCCGCCGGCCGCTGCTCAACGACGCGGGCCGCCTGATGATCGTCGCCGCCGACCACCCGGCCCGCGGCGCCCTCGGCGTCGGCGACCGCAAGTTCGCCATGGCCAACCGCGTCGGCCTCCTCGAACGTCTCTGCCTGGCGCTCAGCCGCCCCGGCGTCGACGGCGTGCTCGCCACCGCCGACATCCTCGACGACCTGCTGCTGCTCGGCGCCCTCGACGGCAAGGTCGTGCTGGGCTCGATGAACCGCGGCGGTCTCCAGGGCGCCAGCTTCGAACTCGACGACCGCTTCACCGGCCACCGCCCCGAGGACATCGAGCGCCTCGGGTTCGACGCCGGCAAGCTGCTGCTGCGCATCGACTACGCCGACCCGGGCTCCCTCACCACCCTGGAGTCCACGGCCCGCGCCGTCGACGACATGGCCGCACGCCGGCTCCCCGTCTTCGTCGAGCCGTTCATCAGCGAGCGCACGGCGGAGGGCAGGCTGCGCAACGACCTCTCCGCCGAGGCCGTCACCAAGTCGATCGCCATCGCCTCCGGCCTCGGCGGCACGTCGGCCTACACCTGGCTGAAGGTCCCGGTCACCGAGAACCCCGACGACATGGCCGAGGTCATGGCGACCTCCACGCTGCCCGCCGTCCTGCTGGGCGGCGAGGTCGGGGAGGACCAGGACGGGGCGTACGAGAAGTGGCGTGGCGCCCTGCAACTCCCCACCGTGCGCGGCCTGGTGGTCGGCCGCTCGCTGCTGTACCCGGCGGACGGCGACGTGGCCGCCGCCGTGGACACCGCCGTAGGACTGCTGTGAGGGCCGCATGACCAGCAACGGGCTGTACGTCCCCAGGGGCACCGCCGCCAACGCCCAGTACGTCGTCGACATCGACCCCGAGCGGGCCGGCTGGAGCCACAGCAGCCTGCGGATCGTCGAGCTGGAGCCGGGCGGCACGCACACCTTCACCACCGGGGACAGCGAGTGGATCGTGCTTCCGCTGCACGGCGGATGTACCGTGCAAACAGATACCGAAGAGTTCCAACTCCTGGGCCGGGAAAGCGTGTTCGCGGGAGTCTCCGACTTCGCGTACGTACCCCGTGACGCCCGGGCACAGATCGCCTCCGGCGCGGGCGGCCGCTTTGCTTTGGCAGGAGCGAAGTGCGAGCGACAACTCCCCGCCCGCTACGGCCCCGCGCCGGAGGTCCCTGTGGAGCAGCGCGGCAGCGGGACCTGCGCGCGCCACGTACGGAACTTCGCCTCCGCCGACGCCTTCGACTGCGACAAGCTGATCGCCGTCGAGGTGATCACGCCCGGCGGCAACTGGTCCTCGTACCCGCCGCACAAGCACGACGAGCACCGGCCGGGCGAGGAGGCGGAGCTGGAGGAGATCTACTACTTCGAGATCGACGGCCCGAACGGATTCGGCTACCAGCGCGTGTCCCCCTCCCGTGAGGGCGGAGCGGACGTCCTCGCGGAGGTCCGCTCCGGCGACACCGTGCTCGTCCCCGACGGATGGCACGGCCCGTCGATCGCCCAGCCCGGCCACGACATGTACTACCTGAACGTCATGGCGGGCCCGGGCGAGACACGGGAGTGGCGGATCTGCTTCCACCCGGACCACGTAGAAAGCACAGGGGGTTATCGATGACCTCGACGACGAGGCTGACGGTCGCACAGGCGCTGGTGCGGTTCCTGGCCGCCCAGTACACGGAGCGCGACGGCGTGCGGCAGCGGCTGATCGGCGCGACCTGGGGCATCTTCGGCCACGGGAACGTCGCCGGGATCGGCCAGGCGCTCGTCGAGTACGCCGACGAGATGCCCTACCACCAGGGCCGCAACGAACAGTCGATGGTGCACGCGGCCGTCGGGTACGCCCGCCAGTCCAACCGCCTGTCCACGCACGCGGTGACCACCTCCATCGGCCCCGGCGCCACCAACCTGGTCACCGGTGCCGCCCTGGCGACCGTCAACCACCTCCCGGTGCTGCTCCTGCCCGGCGACACGTTCGCCACCCGCGTCGCCGACCCGGTCCTCCAGCAGCTCGAAGTGCCGTACGCCGGCGACGTGTCCGTCAACGACTGTCTGCGCCCGGTGTCCCGGTACTTCGACCGCGTCACGCGCCCCGAGGCACTGATCCCGGCCGCCCTGCAGGCGATGCGGGTGCTCACCGACCCGGTCGAGACGGGCGCGGTCACCCTCGCGCTCCCGCAGGACGTGCAGGCCGAGGCGTACGACTGGCCCGACGAGTTCTTCGCCGAGCGCACCTGGGTGGTGCGCCGTCCGGGCGCCGACCCGACCGAGCTGGCCGAGGCCGTCCAGGCGATCAGGGCCGCGGCCAAGCCCCTGCTGATCGCCGGCGGCGGCGTCCACCACAGCCGCGCCGAGGAGGCCCTCGCCGAGTTCGCCGCGGCCACCGGCATACCGGTCGCCTCCACCCAGGCCGGCAAGGGCTCCCTGCGCCACGACCACCCCCAGGACGTGGGCGCCGTCGGCCACACCGGCACGGCCACCGCCAACGAACTCGCCCGCCAGGCCGACCTGGTGATCGGCGTCGGCACGCGCTACACCGACTTCACCACCGCCTCCGGCACCCTGTTCACGGCTGAGGGCGTCCGCTTCCTCAACCTCAACATCGCGCCGTACGACGGCCACAAGCTCGGCGGTCTGCCGCTGGTCGCGGACGCCCGCAGCGGCCTGACGGAGCTGACCCAGTCCCTGGGCATGCACGAACACCGGGTCGCGGACCTCTACGTCAGCGAGTACCTCCTCGACAAGGAGCGCTGGGAACAGCGCGTCGACGCCTGCTACGAGGCCGACGAGCTCGACGTACGCCCCACGCAGCCGCAGGTGCTCGGCGCCCTGGACGCCCTCGTCGACGAGTCGGACGTGATCATCAATGCGGCCGGCTCCCTCCCCGGCGACCTGCACAAGCTGTGGCGGGCGCGCTCCCGGGACCAGTACCACCTGGAGTACGGCTACTCCTGCATGGGCTACGAGATCCCGGCGGCGATCGGCGTGAAGCTGGCCGCGCCCGAGCGCAACGTCTGGGCGCTGGTCGGCGACGGCACGTACCTGATGATGCCGACGGAGATCGTGACAGCCGTGCAGGAGGGCATCGCGATCAAGGTCCTGCTCCTGCAGAACCACGGGTACGCGTCCATCGGCGGCCTGTCGGAGTCGGTGGGCGGCGAGCGGTTCGGTACCGCCTACCGCTACCGGTCCGACGACGGCACGTACACGGGGGCGCCGCTCCCGGTGGACCTCGCCGCGAACGCGGCCAGCCTCGGCATGCGGGTGCTGCGCGCGAAGACCGTACGAGACCTCCGCGCCGCCCTCGCCGAGGCGCGCGCCGCGGACACTCCCACATGTGTCTACGTGGAGACCGAAACCGCAGACACAGTGTCGGGCGCGCCTCCGGCGCAGGCCTGGTGGGATGTACCTGTGGCCGAGACCGCGACGCGGCCGTCCGCGGTCAAGGCACGTGAGCTGTACGAACGGCACGTCTCCACCCGACGCCGCCATCTGTGAAGGATTACGGGAGTGACTCAGTCATGACGAAGATCGTCAACCACTGGATCGGCGGCAAGCCCGTCGAAGGCGCGTCGGGTACGTACGGGCCGGTCACCGACCCCGCGACCGGCGCGGTCACCACGAAGGTCGCCTTCGCCACCGTCGACGAGGTCGACGCGGCCGTTGCCGCCGCCCGGGACGCCTACGCCGCCTGGGGCCAGTCCTCGCTGGCCAAGCGCACGGAGATCCTGTTCCGCTTCCGCGCCCTGCTGGACGCCAACCGGGACGCCATCGCGGAGCTGATCACCGCCGAGCACGGCAAGGTGCACAGCGACGCGCTCGGTGAGGTCGCGCGCGGCCTGGAGATCGTGGACCTGGCCTGCGGCATCAACGTGCAGCTGAAGGGCGAGCTGTCGACCCAGGTCGCCAGCCGGGTGGACGTCGCCTCGATCCGCCAGCCGCTGGGGGTCGTCGCCGGCATCACGCCGTTCAACTTCCCGGCGATGGTGCCGATGTGGATGTTCCCGATGGCCATCGCGTGCGGCAACACGTTCGTGCTGAAGCCGTCCGAGAAGGACCCGTCGGCGTCCCTGAAGATCGCCGAGCTGCTGGCGGAAGCCGGTCTGCCGGACGGCGTGTTCAACGTCGTCCACGGCGACAAGGTGGCCGTGGACCGCCTCCTGGAGCACCCGGACGTCAAGGCGATCTCCTTCGTCGGCTCCACCCCGATCGCCCGCTACATCCACACCACCGCCTCGGCGAACGGCAAGCGCGTCCAGGCCCTGGGCGGCGCCAAGAACCACATGCTGGTCCTGCCGGACGCCGACCTGGACGCGGCGGCCGACGCGGCCGTCTCCGCGGCCTACGGCTCCGCGGGCGAGCGCTGCATGGCCATCTCGGCCGTGGTCGCGGTCGGCGCGATCGGCGACGAACTGGTCGCCAAGATCCGCGAGCGCGCCGAGAAGATCAAGATCGGCCCCGGCAACGACCCGGCCTCCGAGATGGGCCCGCTGATCACCGCCGTCCACCGCGACAAGGTGGCCTCCTACGTGGAGGGCGCGGCGGCCGAGGGCGCCGAGGTCGTCCTGGACGGCACCGGCCACACCGTCGAGGGCTTCGAGGACGGCCACTGGATCGGCATCTCCCTGCTCGACAAGGTCCCGACCACGGCCAAGGCCTACCAGGACGAGATCTTCGGCCCGGTGCTGTGCGTGCTGCGTGTCGACACGTACGACGAGGGCGTGGCCCTCATCAACAGCTCGCCGTTCGGCAACGGCACCGCGATCTTCACCCGGGACGGCGGCGCCGCCCGCCGCTTCCAGCTGGAGATCGAGGCCGGCATGGTCGGCGTGAACGTCCCGATCCCGGTCCCCGTCGGCTACCACAGCTTCGGCGGCTGGAAGGACTCCCTCTTCGGCGACCACCACATCTACGGCAACGACGGCACGCACTTCTACACCCGCGGCAAGGTCGTCACCACCCGCTGGCCCGACCCGGCCGACGCCCCCTCGGGCGTCGACCTGGGCTTCCCGCGCAACCACTGACGGTCCCACCCAGTGAGTGAAGTCGTCCGCGCCACGGACGGCTTCACTCCGAGGACGGCCGTCGCACACCGGGGCCGCCCCGCCGGCGGCGGTCTGCTCCCTCTCATGGCCCAGGTCACCTCCCGGGCCCCTCCCCGAGGCCACCAGATCACCGATGGGCAAGGCACCTCGCGCGCCGCGCCTCCTCTATCAGACTGCGCCTGCGGAGTGTGACCAAAGCCGAGGACCTGCCCTCCGTCCTCCCCGGCAGGGGTATATGTCCTTGTCCGATGCAACTGCCGTACGGGGTCGTCGCACAGCTGATGCCGGACGGGCCGGACACCGCGGACGTGGTGCCGGCAGGGCTGGGCCGCAGTGCGCTCGCGTATGAGGTCTGACCAAGTGGGCCAGTGGTTCGGTCGTCCGGGCTTTGCCGGTCCGTGTCCCTGACAGGCGCGGTGCGGACGGGCCCGCCTCTCTGACACCAGGCCAGGCTGCTGGGAGACCGCTTCAAGCGCTGTCAGCGGGTGATGCGATGATCTCCCACCAGGCGGGCGTGAGCACGCCGGAATCCCGACGGGGGGGCTTGGATGGACACTTGGCAGGACTTCTCCACGCTGGTGAAAGACCGTCTGGAGGCCGCCTCATCCAGCGAACGGGCGGTGTTCGCCGCCGGGGTCGCTGAGCGGCTGCTGAGCTGGCACGAGGCTCTGCCCGAGGACGAACAGGCGCCCTTCACCTTGAGCATGCGCCCGCTCCTCGACTCGGTCTGGGAAGGCGTCCTCGGCGATTCCACGGCGTTCACCGCGATCAACCGCGCCGTGGCGACGTACATGCTCAGCGACTACTGCCACAACGACGGCCAGGACGGACCCGACGACGCTGACGAGCCGGCCGCAGCCGCGGTGCTGTATGCGGCGCATGCCTACCTCTATGGGTGTACCGATTTCGCAGTCTGGGCGAGCGGCCGGGCCGTGGATGCCGTCGACCAGCGCCTTGAGTATCTCGCTGAGCAGGAGGAGGACGACCTTCCTGACCCGGATGAGGCGCTGATCGGTGAGCTTCAGCGCCAGCTGCGGGACCTCGACCTCATCGCCGAGCGTTCGGCGGACCTGCGTCACGCCAAGTTCGGGCTGCCCATTGACACATCCGTCCGGCTCCGCGTGGAACTGCGGGCCCCCCTCTCCCTCCGGGACTGAACGGACTGGCTGTGGCAGCTGTCAGGGGTTGCGCCGTTCCGCCTCGGTGATGCCGAAGCGGGAGGACTCGGTGCCGGTCCGGATCAGGGTGCAGCAGAAGGTGATCCGGGCCCGGACGCGGCACGTGAGGGACGTCCTGGAGGCCAGGTTCCCAGGGCCGCAGCCCACTTGGGCGCCGCCCAGGCTGACTTGCCCGCGTTCGCGGCCTTCCGCGGTCGGGGTCGCCCGACCATCACTGACCTCGGCCAGCGGCGGCGGGAAGGCCGCACGCATGAGGCCGCACGCATGCCCGCGCTGTCACCCTGGGCAGATGCTCGGCCGCGCGGGATTCGAACTCCTGCACTAGCGAGCCTTGCTTGCATCAACCTCCTCAACGATGCAAAAGGGGTGCCCGACCGGATCGGTGAGAACGCGCGCCCTGGCCCCGTGAGGTTGATGCTCCGGTCTGCCCGCACCCAGCTCCAGCAACCGGGCTTCGACCTCTTCCAAGTCCTGCTCGACCTTGAAGCACATGTGAAGCTGCTGAGGAACAGTCTGTGCAGGCCAGCGCGGAGCCCGGTAGTCATCGACCCGTTGAAAACCGATGAAGACTTCGTCCTCGCAGTCGAGACCGGCGAAGTCAGTGTTCGACTTGGGATGAAGTTCGAGACCGGTGGCCTGCTGGTAGAACGCCGCCAGAGCCAGCGGATCCGGGCAGTCGAGGGTTATCGCGCTCAACTTCATCTGCAAGGGCATGACGCCTCCGGGACGATCAGTGGACTTCCGTGATGCACACCCTAGAGACGGCTGCCTACGGCTGAGGGAGACACCAACCCCCTACGTGTCCCCCTAGGCGTAGGCATCGCAGGGTCGTTCCGGGCCGTCCGCCGTGAGAGGTCTCGATGAGGCCAGGAGTCTCCCAGCGCAGACCCAGGGGCATCCCTGGGGCGACTACTGGGGTGCCCTCTGCCTGTTCTTCCATAGCGTTCGGAGCGGTAAGGGCTCCTTCACCGACTCGCTTCGGTGGCCGTTCGGCGGATTTGGAGGGCAAGGTATGGGCATATCTGTGCCGGTCTCACCTGACGGCCTACGCGCGCACGGTGCGCCCTGTCGGGGACGCGTCACCGCGCTCGCAAGCCGACCGCCGCAGACAGCTGCGCCTATGGGCACTGACGGTCCTGATCAGCGTGTTGTCGCTGTTCTGGGCCACGTCGGCGTACGCCGGGATCGTGGGCCGCTCCAGGGCCGCGGAAGCCGCACAGTCGGTCAATACGGAATTTCCCGCAGTCGTGGTCTTCAGTGAAAAGGACCTGATGATTCGTGGTGACGGCAGCTGTTTCAACAGCGTCGAGGGAAAGAACAGCGCCTACGGCTTCCGTTACGCGGACCTGAGACTTTTCCATGTGTCCGGCGACCGTGTGTTCCTGGTGGGGCCGGACTGGACCCCGAGAGCAGGGACTCTCTGGGTGATCGAGAAAAGCGACAGCTTGCGGGTGGAGTTCTCCAGCGTCAGGGAGAAGCAGGGCCAGGAGTGCTGAGCAGGGGCGGGGCCGGGGCGGTGAATCTCCCCGCGCCCGCCGTACCACGGACGCGGTACACGAAAGCGCCTCCGTACCCCCACGGGATGGGGGGTGGTTCACCCTCCGGTCGACAACTCGCCGACAGTTTCACCCCGTACCGTTGACGCATGGATCTTCGACTGCCCCGGCTGCAAGGCCTCCTCAGGGGGCCGCGACGGCTCGGCGCCGCCGCGGCCGCCGTCGTCGTGCTCGCCGGCGCCGGGACATGGACGGCCGTCGGCGACGACGCTCCGCCGGTACACCGCACCGACCGGGTGATGCCGATGGACGGCGTGCGCATCGACACCTCCTACTTCACCTCCGGAGGAACCGGCCGCCGCCCCGCCGTCCTGCTCGCGCACGGCTTCGGCGGCAGCAAGGCCGACCTGCGGCAGCAGGCCGAGGACCTGGCCCGGGACGGGTACGCGGTGCTGACCTGGTCGGCGCGCGGCTTCGGCAAGTCGACCGGCAAGATCGGCCTGAACGACCCGAAGGGCGAGGTCGCCGACGTCTCGAAGCTCATCGACTGGCTGGCGAAGCAGCCGCAGGTCCAGCTCGACAAGGCCGGCGACCCGCGCGTCGGCATGGCGGGCGCCTCGTACGGCGGCGCGATCGCGCTGGAGACCGCCGGACACGACGACCGGGTGGACGCCGTCGCCCCGGCGATCACCTACTGGAACCTCGCCGACGCCCTCTTCCCCAACGGCGTGTTCAAGAAGCTCTGGGCGGGCATCTTCGTCAACTCCGGCGGCGGCTGCGCCACGTTCGAGACGCGGCTGTGCCAGATGTACGAGCGGGTCGCCGAGTCCGGCACCCCGGACGCGCAGGCCGTCAAGCTCCTGGAGGAGCGCTCGCCGTCGGCCGTCGCCGACCGCATCAAGGTGCCCACGCTCCTCCTCCAGGGCCAGACCGACTCCCTCTTCCCGCTCGGCCAGGCCGACGCGGCGGCGAAGGCGATCCGCGCCAACGGCGCCCCCGTCGGCATCGACTGGCTCGCGGGCGGGCACGACGGCGGCGACATGGAGACGAGCCGCGTCCAGGCCCGGGTCGCCTCCTGGTTCGACCGCTACCTCAAGGACGACAAGAGCGCCGACCCCGGCCCCGCCTTCCGCGTCACCCGCACCCTCGGCGCCGGCACCGGTGACGGCGAGACCCGGCTGCGCGGCGTCAGCGAGGACACCTACCCCGGCCTGGCGGGCGAGCAGCGCGAGGTCGCCCTCGCCGGACGCGAGCAGAGCTTCGAGAACCCGGCCGGCGCCAACCCGCCCGCCGTCTCGGCGCTGCCCGGCATCGGCGGCTCCGGCGGCCTCGCCCAGCTCTCCACGCTCGGCGTCGGAGTCTCCCTCGACTTCCCCGGCCAGTACGCCGCCTTCGAGTCGGCGCCCGTCGAGGACGACCTCCAGATCACCGGGTCGCCCACGGTCACGGTCCACGTGAAGTCGACGAGCGAGGACGCCGTCCTCTTCGCCAAGGTGTACGACGTCGGCCCCGGCGGCGGTGGTCAGCAGGTGCTGCCCTCCCAGCTGGTCGAGCCGTTGCGGGTCGAGAACACGAAGGCCGGCCAGGACGTCACGATCACGCTCCCGGCGATCGACCACGAGGTGGACGACGGCCACCGCCTGCGCCTGGTCCTCGCCTCCACGGACCTCGGCTACGCCTCCCCGGCCACCCCGGCCACGTACACGGTCTCCCTCAAGGGCGACCTGGAGGTGCCGACGCCCCTCAGCCACACGAACGCGCAGGCACCGCTGCCCGCATGGGTGTGGTGGCTGCCGCTGGCCGGCGCGGTGACCGCGCTGCTCCTGCTGCTGACGGCCCGGCGCCGCACGACCGTCCCGGCCCCCGACCCGGCGGCGGCCGACGTCCCCCTCCAGATCACGGACCTGAGCAAGCGGTACGCCAAGTCCGCCGACCGGTACGCGGTCCGGGACCTGACCTTCCGCGTGGAGAAGGGCCAGGTCCTCGGCCTGCTGGGCCCCAACGGCGCGGGCAAGACGACCACCCTGCGCATGCTGATGGGTCTGATCAAGCCGGACGGCGGCGAGATCCGCGTCTTCGGTCACGCCATCGCGCCGGGCGCCCCGGTGCTGTCCCGCGTCGGCGCCTTCGTCGAGGGCGCCGGCTTCCTCCCGCACCTGTCCGGCCGGGAGAACCTGGAGCTGTACTGGCGGGCCACCGGCCGCCCGCCCGAGGACGCCCACCTGGAAGAGGCCCTGGAGATCGCCGGCCTCGGCGACGCCCTGGCCCGCGCGGTCCGCACGTACTCCCAGGGCATGCGCCAGCGCCTCGCCATCGCCCAGGCCATGCTCGGCATGCCCGACCTGCTCATCCTCGACGAGCCGACGAACGGTCTCGACCCGCCGCAGATCCGCGAGATGCGCGAGGTGATGATCCGCTACGCGGCGGCCGGCCGCACGGTGATCGTCTCCAGCCACCTCCTGTCCGAGGTCGAGCAGTCCTGCACCCACCTGGTCGTGATGGACCACGGCCGGCTGGTCCAGGCGGGCCCGGTCGCCGAGATCGTCGGCTCCGGCGACACGCTGCTGGTCGGCACGGCCGTGCCCGTCGAGGAACCCCTCGCCGAGAAGGTCGCCGCCCTGCCCGGCGTGGTCTCGGCGGTCCGCGCCGACGAGGGCCTGGTGGTCCGGCTCGACGCCGACGGCAGCGCACAGCGCCTGATCGCCGAACTCGTCCGGCTGGAAGTCCCGGTGGAGTCGGTCGGCCCCCACCGCCGCCTCGAAGACGCCTTCCTCACCCTGATCGGAGAGTCCGCATGAGCGGCACGCTGACCGACCGCGCGGAGGTGGCCGACGGCTACCGCGCGGGCCGCACGCTGCCCATACGGGTCGAGCTGGTCCGCCAGCTCAAGCGGCGCCGCACGCTCGTCATGGGCGGCATCCTGTTCGCCCTGCCGTTCGTCCTGCTCATCGCCTTCCAGGTGGGCGGCGGACCGGGCGGCGGCAACGACCGGGTCAACCTCATGGACACGGCCACCCTGTCCGGGGCGAACTTCGCCGCCGTGAACCTGTTCGCCTCGGCCGGCTTCCTGCTCGTCGTCCCCGTCGCCCTGTTCTGCGGGGACACGGTCGCCTCGGAGGCCAGCTGGTCCTCCCTGCGCTACCTGCTGGCGGCTCCCGTGCCCCGGGCCCGCCTGCTGTGGTCCAAGCTCGTCGTCGGGCTGGGCCTCAGCCTCGCGGCGATGGTGCTGCTGCCGCTCGTCGCCCTCGCCGTCGGCACGGCGGCGTACGGCTGGGGCCCGCTGGAGATGCCGACCGGCGGCTCGCTGCCCGCCGGCACGGCCGCCCAGCGCCTGGTGATCACGGTGGCGTACATCTTCGTGTCCCAACTGGTCACCGCCGCCCTGGCGTTCTGGCTGTCCACCCGGACGGACGCCCCGCTGGGCGCGGTCGGCGGCGCGGTCGGCCTGACCATCGTCGGCAACGTGCTCGACCAGGTGACGGCGCTCGGCGACTGGCGCGACTTCCTGCCCTCGCACTGGCAGTACGCCTGGCTCGACGCCGTCCAGCCACGGCTGCAGTGGTCCGACATGATCCAGGGCGCGTCGGTGTCGGTGACGTACGCCCTCGTGCTGTTCGCCCTGGCCTTCCGGGGTTTCGCCCGCAAGGACGTGGTGTCCTAGGTGTGTTGACCCGTGAGGTTGGGGACGCGGCTGGCGGGTGGTTGGCCGTTCAGCGCGGTGTGTCCGCGGTGGTGATTGTAGGTGTGCAGC
>NZ_JBSFTY010000012.1:136752-137597 GCF_053591515.1 Streptomyces sp. NPDC003011 | reverse complement strand
CGCCGATGGTACTGCAGGGGGGACCCTGTGGGAGAGTAGGACGCCGCCGAACAATCTTTGGAAGGACCCCTGGTCCCCAGCGTTCAGCTGGGGACCAGGGGTCCTTTCTTTTTTTCCAGAGCGCGCCGGGTACCCGGCTGCGCGAGAATGACTTGCGGTACCGAAGACAGGAGTCACCCATGTCCACCAACTCTCCCGACGATCGACCGGAGCGCGACCAGCGGCGACGGGACAGTGGTGACCGCGGCGACCGGGGTAGCGACCGGGGCGGCTACCGCGGAGACCGTGGCGGCTTCCGACGCGATGACAACCGTGGTGCTGGTTCCGGCCGCCCCGCGAACGACCGTGGTGGTAACGACCGCAGCGCCAGTGATCGTGGGGCGGCCGGTAATCGCGGTGGTAATGACCGCGGTGGTTACGGCCGCCGCGACGACCGTCCCGCCGGGCCGCGGGGGAATGACGACCGCGGTGGGTTCCGTCGCGACGACAACCGTGGCGGGCCCGGCCGGCGTGACGATCGGCGCGAGGGCGACCGCGGACCTCGTCCGGCGCTCCGGCGTGATGACCGTCCCAGCGGTCCCCGTAGGGACGACCGCGACCGGGGCGTCCGGCGTGAGGGTGACCGTCCGGCCTTCCGGCGTGACGACCGTCCGGGTGGGCCGCGGGGGAATGACGACCGTGGTGGGTTCCGCCGCGATGACAACCGTGGCGGGCCCGGCCGTAGTGACGATCGGCGAGGCGACGACCGGAGCGGTTTCGTCCGCCGCGACGACCGCCGTGATGACCGGCGAGACGACCGTCGTGACAGCGGCGACCGTGGTGGTCGTCCGGGTGGGTTCCAGCGT